>NZ_JBQKDN010000007.1:0-93972 GCF_052121815.1 Collinsella sp. LCP19S3_B6 | reverse complement strand
CAGCAGGAGCGGCGGCCTCGCAAACGAAGACGACGCAGATGATGGTCGAAATGACCGTCAGGAAGGAAAGCTTTTTCTTTCCGTCACTCATATTTAATCCTTTGCTCAGTCGTTTTCAGACAGGGCGCCAGTGCTTACGAGCAGTGGCGCAGATGATGGGCAGCAAGAGACAAGCATCTGCTGCCGCCCATCAGAAAGCATCGTACAGGCCATACCACACGTCGGTGTAGATGAAGTCGGCGCCCTTGATGCACTCGGTTGTCGTCGGAGACTTTACAGTTCTCCTCGCCGATGGCCATGAGGTCGCCCATCTCCTGCGAAGGCGGGCGAGCCGTAGCTCGCCCGACCTGGTACGTCTTACAGACCGTGCTTACCGAGAGCGGCCATGCGCTCATTGATGGTGGCGCGGTATGCCGCAGCCTTCTGCTCGTCGGGCTCGCTCTGGGGGCACAGAGTGGCCAGGATGGCGCGAATGGAGTGCTTGCGGTTCTCGGCCTCGACCCAGCACAGGGAGCGCTCGGGATCGTCCATGACCTCGTCGACGACTTCCTCGCCACGGTTGGCGGGCAGGCAGTGCATGAACATGCTGTTCGGACCGGCAACGTTCATCATATCCCAGGTCACCTGGTACTTCGGATAGAACACATCCATGTAGCTGGAGCTGGAGACTTCACTGTCGTAGAGGCCGTACCACACATCGGTGTACACGAAGTCGGCGCCCTCGATGCAGGAAATGTCGTCGGAAATGGTGATGGTGCCGCCGGAGACCTTGCAGTTCTCCTCGCCGATAGCCATGAGATGCTTGCCGAACTCGGCGCGCTCCTCATCGGTGCCAATATGCAGGCAGCCGTCGGGAATCTGATGCCCCTTCGGTCCGAACTGCACGAAGTCCATGCCCATCTTCGTGCAGATGAACATGAGCGACGCGCAGGTCTGGGTGGCATCGCCGATCCAGGCAAACTTGCAGTCCTCGATCTTCTTACCGGCGGGCAAGTTCTCGATCATGGTCATGAGGTCGCCGAGCTCCTGGGTGGGATGGTTGTACTCGCTCATGCCGTTGATGACGGGGGCCGCGGAGTACTTCGCCAAGCTCACTACATCCTTATGACGATCGACGCGGGCCATGAGGATGTCGACGAGGCTTCCCATAACGCGGCCGGAGTCCTCGATGGACTCATGGCCACCCAGCTGGATGGAGCCGGGGCCGAAGAACTGGGCGTGACCGCCGAGGTCGCTCATGGCCGTCTCGAAGGAGATGCGGGTACGGGTGGACACCTGCTGGAAGATCATGCCGAGGGTCTTGTCCTTCAGCAGGTGCGGGTACTCGCCGCCCTCCTTGATGAGCCCCTTCATGGCGATGGCCAGATCTACCATGCCGAGCAGCTCTTCTTTTGTGAAGTCGTTGGTGTCGATGTAATCCTTGACCATTGAAATCTCCTTCAAAATTCGTTGGCCGGACCGCCCCTTGCGGACCGCGCTCCCATGAAGCGCCCCGAAATGAGCGAGACGCTCCCTTGCGCCACACAGCATGGAGCGCACCCGTAGTTTTGAGAAGAAATAACCAGGATTATTTTCAGATTACATTAGCTCACCGCACACCTTACCCTGGCTAATCCTAGCTAATCCTAACTAATCCTAACTAGTCCTAACGCCTAGACGGATTGATATTGAACTGGTTTCTTCGCCCTGTGCGCCGCTGTCAACACCTTGCGCCTCCGTTCTAAGGAACCGACGCGCCCGACGCCCAAGAATACGTAGACAAGCTGCTCCTCGCCTTCTGCGAGCACTGTCACCTGACCGCGCGCGAGCGCGTCATCTTGAAAGAGGTGCTGCAGGGCAAGGACAACCAGAACATCGCCAGTTCGCTGCAACTGGCCCTGGGCACTGTGAAGGCCCATGTGCACAACATTCTGAAGAAAACCGGCACCGCCACCCGCCAAGAACTCACCCAGCTGTTCTGGAAGGGATGAAGAACGGCCGTAGACGGCTGATCCCGTAGGGGGCGGCCGCATAGCCGCACCGACCCCCAGCCTCTCAGAGCCCGGCCCTCTTGCGGCCGCTCAGTTCCTTTCTAAGTTTTTGCGCAAGCTCGTCTCGGCTACTCACACCAAGCTTGGCGTAAATATTCGATATGTGGGTTTTCACCGTGTTGACGGAAATGCATTCTTGCTCAGCAATCTCCTTGTTCGATGCGCCCTTTTCGAGGAGCGACAGCAGTACTTCCTCGCGCTTGGTCAGCCCGTATTCGCGAGCGATCCAGGGCACAAGGGATTCCGCCAACCGCACATTACGCATCCGCCGATGATGTGCAAGAAAGACATACGCAGCCACGGTGAAGCAAAGCGCCATAATCTCAACGGGAACCCTACGAGGAGAGACAGAGCGCGCGCCGCCCTCCTGTCTAAAGGCCAAATACGTTGCCGCTTCCGCCAAGGCATATATGAGCACAAGTAAGAGCGAGAGAACCCATCGCCATCGGCTCATTCGTCGAAACTCTGCCGCCAAGCAGCAGATGCCGTACCCTATTACCCAGATCGCCAACAACCTGGTAAAGAGAAACTCGCGCCATAGTGCAACCGATTCGACTGACGAAGCGCCACTTGCCCATGCCACCATCATGCAAACTGCCCAAAAAAATCCCTCTACGAGAGAGAAGCTGCGCGAGAGCAAGCTGCCGAGAACGAGCCGATACAAGAGGATTACCACCATGTTGAATGCAAAGCGGAGCATAGGATAGGCGTTTCGCGTGCCCTCGAATTGCATCGCGAATTCCGGAACGAACTCATACATGAATACAGAACATATATCTATCGTATACAAAAGGAAGGTGAGCGCGACGAAGAGATAGCCCCGCCTGCGCTCGACATAGTGAAGACTCCCATAGGCAGCACTGACAAACGCATAGGCGATGCAACTTGCCACATTGTAGAGAAAAGCGAGGGACACGACTCCTCCTTCATCAAGCGGCAACATTATAGAAGATTTAGCACCCAAAGCTAAAACTACCCCAACGTCCGATTTGTCTCCCTGCATTTTCGCTGTTCAGAGACAGGGGGATAGAAAATCATCCTCCGATTAATCTCAAATCCCTCTCTGTTTTTCTTAACAAAGGACCCCCTGACTCTTAAGGTTGAATTACTGCAGCGCAAAAAAGAGACAGCGCTGCAACCAAATTAAGGAGGGTCTTATGAGCACATCCCATCAGAAGCAACCTCTCAGCCGCCGTCGTTTCGTCATTGGATCGAGCGCCCTAGCGGCTGCCGCGTTCTCGGGCGGGCTCTGGGGATGCGCATCCGGGGAGCAGCCTGGATCAAATGCCACGCCCGGTTCCGCCGATCAAAACATTGCCGATATCGTGCTCCGCAACGGCCATGTGCAGACCATGGTGTCAGAAAGCGATGTTGCATCAGCCGTCGCTATCGCGGGCAACAAGATCGTGTACGTGGGCGACGATTCGGGCATCGATGCTTTCGTAGGAGACAATACTCAAGTCATCGACCTCGATGGCAAGTTCGTCTCCCCCGGCTTCATTGACGGCCACATCCACGCCCCTGGCAACTGGTTCAACGCCCTCTTCCAGATCGACCTGACGGGGCTTACCACCAACGAGGAATACCTCGAGGCAATCCGCGACTTCGTGGAGGCCCATCCCGACGAGGAGGGCTACATCGGAGCGCCTTTCATGCTCAATGCCTACCAGCTTCCCGACGGCTCGAATCCCGGGCCCTCGAAAGAAGATCTAGATGCCATCTGCCCCGATAAGCCCATTCTCATCCACGACGTCTCCTACCACGCCGCTTGGGTCAATTCCAAGGCCCTCGAAATGGCTGGCGTAACTGCCGACACCCCCGACCCAGAAGGCGGCCTGTTCTATCGCAATGAGAAGGGAGAGCCTTCGGGGTGCGTCTCCGATGCCGCCAAGGGAATTGTGTTCGCCATCATGCCCAACACCATGACCAACGATAATCTGAAAAAGGCCATGCGCAAATTCATGAAGGAAGCAAACTCCTATGGCATAACCGGCATTACAAATATCACCCAAGGCGGTCTTGATATTATCGACATGTATCACGAGTTGGAGGACGAGGGCAATTTGACCCTGCGCATGCGCGTCGTCCCCACTATGAAAGAAGGCCGCACCTATGACGAGGTGCTTTCCGCCATCAAGTCCTACAACGACTCCGCCACAGACATGATTTCTTCGAATACCGTGAAGATTTTCTACGACGGAGTGACCGAAAGAGGCACCGCCGTCTTCCTGGAACCCTACCAGGAATCAACGGGGCTCGGCGATCATTGGTGCGGCGAACCCATCTGGTCTCAGGAAGACTTTACCCGTCTTGTACACGACTTTGATGCAGAAGGCGTTCAGGTGCACGTGCACGCCATGGGCGACGGCGCCGTTCACGGCACCCTTGATGCCTTCGAGGAGGCTCGGGCGACCAATGGGAAGCGCGACGCGCGGCACACGATCACCCACGTATGCGCCATTACCGATGAGGATATCCAGCGCATGGCCGATTTGGATGTAGTGGCGAATCTCCAATTCCTGATGATGTACCACGATGATCTCATGGACCTGGAGCGCGCCTATATCGGCGACGAGCGCGCCATGGCGTTGTACCCAACAAAGCACTTGGCCGAGGCAGGCATCTGCATCAGCGGCTCCTCAGACGCCCCCGTCATTCCATTTGCCCCGCTCGATGCGATCGAGGTCGGCGTTACCCGCAACTCGCCCTATCCCGAGGAAGAGGACACCGACATGACCCGCTGGCCCGAACAGGGGCTCACAGCCTATCAGCTGCTCGAGGCCTACACCAAGAACGACGCCTACCAGAACTTCATGGACGATATTATCGGCACCGTTGAAGTAGGCAAGTTCGCCGATCTCGTCGTGCTGGATACCAACATTCTCGAAGCCGATGCCAAGGCCATCTCCGACACGCGCGTGATCTACACCATCTCCGACGGCCGCATCGTCTACAAGGGATAGAACCACGCCAGAAGGTGCCAGCATTACAGAACGGCTCACAAACCCTCGAACACAAGCCCCCGCGGCTCTGCGGTCATTAGTCCCGCAGAGCCGCGGGGGCCAATCTATGCGACTTCGCAGTCCTTACCGGCACTGCGGCAATACGCAAACACGCTGTATCCCGAAAGGGCTTCTCGCTCTCCAATTTGCTTTAGCGCACTTTACTACCGGCGAGAAAATCAGGTACTACCGTAAGCTTCGCGGGCTCTATCAGGGAGAGCTGGGCGAGAAAATCGGCGTCTCCAAGGGCGCGATCCGTCACTATGAGACGGATTTCAGGACTCCCAAGCAGCCTCAGGTGGAAGCCATCGCCGAAGCTCTCGACATCTCTCCGCTTGCCCTGAAGGACTTCAGGGTAGAGAACGCCCGAGACCTCCTGGGCCTCCTTCTGCAGCTGGAGGACGAGTTCGGCATCGTGCCTGTCGAGAATGGATCGGGCCTTTCAATCGATGTATCTGCCGAGAAGGCGCCCGCCGCTGCTTGGCCTCCCTCAGGGTCTCACTGTGTATAAGGTCGACGGCCAGCCCCCCTCAGCTCGATCACCGCCCTCAGCCTCGGCCTACTAGTCGTGTGCCTATTCACCTAGGAGAAAGCATGCCAAAGGCAGCGCTGGACCATGGTTTGCGGCCACACCTCCGCAACCGCGCGATGAGGACGACGAGGTCCCTGGCGAGGTATATGCCGTCGACGAAGACGACCCTGTGGACCGCGTCGACGCACTCGGGCATGGGCCAGACCTCCCAGAACTCGGCCGTCCTGCGCCTGAAGGACCGCCCGCCGCAGTAGGGGCAATAGACGGCCTTCATGGGCACCTCTTCCGAAAAGGTATTTAACGGTTCCGGAAAAGGTTATCTGCCTGCGGGAACGATAGGCAACCGGACACACATTCTGTCCGAGCGGTTAAAAGCGGGCACGGAATTTATACGGCTGAAAAAGGGGCATCGACCTGTGCCGATGCCCCCAACGTGGACACACATTTTGTCCTATAAGCCCATTTTGTCCTATAAGCCTTAGCCAACAGATTGCCTGCACAAAAAACATGGCCACCCGCAAAGGGTGGCCATGTAGATTTTATCTGCAAGAAATCTTTTGCGTGCGTGGTGTGCTTTCGCGCATTCAGTCATGCGCACCTTCGCGCTTTCACACTCTAGCACGTTCATGCGTTCATGCGTTCACGCTTTCCGCATTCTCGCGTTCGCGCTTTCGTACTGGTCTATTCGCCTGTGCGAATTACCACGTGCGGGAATTCATCTGGCGGAACTGAGCAACGGTTGGAGCGTGCGAATTCATGCCGCCGTCAACGTTGATGATCTGTCCCGTGGTGTAGGTACTTTCATCGGAGCCAAAATATACGGCTGCATGAGCAATGTCTTCTGGGCAACCGTAGCGGTTAACCATGATGCTACCCAAGAAGATATCTTTGAGCATCTGAGGAACCTTCGCCTCGTTTTCTGGCGTAACAATCAAGCCTGGACGGATGCAATTGCAGCGGATGTTGTCTTTGCCGTATTGCAAGGCAACGTATTGCGTGAAGATGTCTACGCCCGCCTTGGCGCATGCATAAGCGGTAGAACCTAAGTCGCCTGCACATGATGCCATAGAGCCAATGTTGACGATTGCGCCGCCACCAATTTCTTTCATGTAGGGGATAGCGCACTTCGTTGCATAGAAGGTGCCGCGCAGGTCGCTTTCCAAAATAGCGTCCCACATTTCAAGGGTGAGCTCGTCAACACGACCGTCCTTGAGGGCAACGTTTGCTGCATTGTTTACCAAAATATCGAGCTTGCCGTATTGCTCTACAGTGTCTGCAATAAGCGCTTCGATGCTTGCTGGTTCGGTAATGTCGAAATAGTGGAAGCTTGCCTTGCCGCCTGCTTCAACAATTTGATCAACTACAACTTGGCCTTTTTCGGCACGACGGCCACTAATAACAACCGTTGCGCCCTCGGCTGCGTATACCTTTGCGATACCGATGCCAATACCGCTGGTGGAGCCCGTTACGATAGCAACTTTGCCTTCGAGTCTACCCATTGTGTTCCCTTTCTCGTTCAAATAATCGATAAGGTATTTTTATTCCTTTTTCGCGTTTTTGTGAATATTTGCATAGAAAAAGCGGATGGCAGGCGTGGGGATTTCGGCAGGAAGGGAAGGGGCCGGCCGCGTTGCGTGCACTGCCGTATTCTTTTCTGCAGGATAATATGTTGAGCTGCTCGTTTTTCTGTTTGAATAGTAGACAGATTTAGCATGGTCAGAGGCTGCTAGCAAACAATTTACCCCCTCAACAAAACGCTTGCTCTCTGACATGCCATGCTCGCGCACAAAGTTGGGGCCTTCCCAGACGGGAAGGCCCCTTTGCTGATTATCTTAGCGCTTCATTTCAATGGAGCTGCACCAATGGTATCCGTGCTTATTTATAGTTGTTGCGCTTTCTGAACGTGAAGAGCGCCCCAGCACCGGCAGCGATCGCAACGCCGCAGATGCCCATTGCATAGAGGGCGGCGCTATCGCCGGTGTGAGGGAGATTGGATGCAGACTTATCGGAGTCGACCCCGACGATGGTCAGCTTGGCATCGTCGATGTTCACGGTGAACTGGTCGGTCACATCGTTGCCCTCGGCATCGGTCACGACCGCCTGACCGCTTTTCGTTACAGGGTACTCGCCTGCATCGGTGCCCGTTGCAGAAGCCTCAACGCCGGAAACGTAGAAGGTCTGACCATTGATCTGGAACTCCAGGGTCTCGAAACCGGATACGGACTTCTCGGTGCCATCGTAGGTCACGGACTTGGAGTTAGGAGTGAGGGTGATATGGTACTTCTCGCTACGATCGGTAACGGTCAGGGTTCCATACGTCTTGTTGATCTGATAGTTGTCCAGATTGGTTCCCTCGTTGGGGATGCATTCGAATGCATTCTCGGAGGAGCCGACGATCTTCTGCGAGCCGGTGAAAGAATAGGTGGCACCTTGGCCATCGACCCAACCAGTATCCCGGGCAGCCTCCCCAACGGTGACCTTGTGATTGGTCAGGGGCTTGCCGTCGTACTCCTTCGAACCACTCGCGGAGGTCAGGGTGACCGGACGCTGTGCGACATTCAATGGAGCATAACTAATGGTAATAGCGTAGTGTTCCTTGAAGTATTCCTCACTACCTGAAGGAAACTCTACGTCAAACGTATTATCCGATTCGCCAGCATTCGTCTGAGAACCGGTCATCGTGTATTTAACTCTGTCTCTGTCAGCAGAAATCCAACCCTCCCCATCTTCATTAATTCCTGTGACAGTAAGAGGGGTGCCGTCATAGATCTTTTCGCCATACGAGGAAGACAAACGTACGGTACGCTTTCTAATCTTGATTCGAATTGTCTCTTCATCCAAATCACCTCCCGAAACCTTCAAAATCACGCTGCCGATTTCAGTTCCCGTCACAGTAACGCGAGATGGATCATCCGTTTCCGTTACAGTGATAGCTCCAGTTTCGCCGTCCTTTTCCCAGCTCCAATCATAACTTGACCTTTTTGTCAAGTTTTGATAGCTCGTTATTTCATACCAAAAAATCGGGTCTGTTTTGCCTTTTATTCCCTTAAGCTCGGAGTCGCCTCCCGTATCAGCGAAAGCTGCGACGGGCAGAAAAGATGCTGCCAGCACTGCCGCCAGCATCACCCTCGCAAATCTTTTCGCAAGCGATTGGGAGAGAACTGCAGTTTCGACCTCTCCCCATTTGGAGAATTTGGAATCCATGAAGCTCATGTCTGCTCCAATCGCATCGAATTGAACCAACGTAAAACGCAACACGACGTACAGTGTGTTGCTGCGTTTTTTCGATTTGGTAAAGAATAACCGAATCTTTGTTGGCTATGCGTCGTTTGAATGTAATTACCTCTCTAATAAATCATATTTGTTACTTTTCTGCACCACCAAACCAGATTCTGCCTCCTTCGAATTAGGCACCCACCCCATCAAGACCGCGAAGCATCCCCGTCCAGAGCAAGCCCGAGCCGAGCAAGGGACATGCCCGAAAATAATTCTCTGTTAACATGAAATGCAATGTTGCAATAGGGAACGCACGCTTGAATTGGAGGATACGATGAAGATACAGGTTAAAGAGACCTTGGCCAGGCGCCGGACGGCTTTCGTCCTCACGCTCGCAGCCATCGTCGGCGTTTGCGCTTTCACCTTCTCCGGCACCCAGAATTACGCCTGGGCTGAAGGCGAGGGACCCATTGCCACTTGGAATGAAGTCAAAGCGCCGGGATATGGCGTCGTTAAAGCAAATGAAAAGAACCTTTCGCTTGAAATAAAAATAGATAGCTCGAACGATCACCTGGAGGCCCATTTCACGAATAACGACGGAGATACAATTCACCCATCTGTCCTTGAGTTGACAACGGAAGATGGATCAGTATTAACCGCCTATTTTGGTGAAGATATTCTTCCCACCAATCAAGCAGCATCTTCCATTGAAGGCTCGAAACCCACTACCCGATTCACTAAAGCAGAGCTTTACGAAACCGTCACCGTGACCTTCAATATGAACAGCCACGGAACCCAGATCATCAACCCCATTACGGTCAAGAAGGGGACGTCCGTCACCCTGCCCCAGCCCACAGACCCGAATTATGACTTCGGCGGCTGGTTCACCGATGAGAGCCTCACCACCTCGTTCAACGGCACCGCCGCTACGAACATGACCGTCTACGCCAAATGGACCGAAAAGGAAAAGGTCACCGTTTCCTTCGAATCCGAATTCGGGACCGCACCTGAGGCCAAAACCGTGAACAAGGGCGAGATCGTCGAACTCCCCAATCTAGGCACTGACGGCGACTACACATTCGTTGGCTGGATCATGAAGGGCTCCGAAGGCACCGATCCCTTTATCGGCGAATACACCGCTAAAGAAAACATCACCTTCACGGCTGTCTGGGAAGCTCCCTCCACTCCCATCATCGAAATGGTCGATGTCACCTTCGACATGAACGGCCACGGCGACAGTGTGACCAAGCAGACCGAGAAGGGCAAGCCCATCACCCTTATCGATGATCCCACCGCCAAAGGCTATACCTTCAAGGGCTGGACCTACGACAAGGAAGGCAAGCAGGCCTTCGACGCCAAGAAGAACGCAGACCAGGACACCACCCTGTACGCCCAGTGGAAGAAGAATGCCGACTCCGCTCCCACCAACTCAACAATCCCCCGGACCGGTGACAACCAGATGGCACTCCTGGCATCCCTCTGCTTCAGTGCAGCAGCCCTGATCGCAGTCGGCATTGTGTTAACCGCGTATCGCAAATGCAAGCACGTATAAAGCATACGTGACGTTACCGTTCTAATTCTCGATCTAAACAGAGGGGAGTCCCGCGGGACTCCCCTTCCCATTCGCGTACCTAATTACGCTGTTCCTACTAAAATTGGGAATTCTATTCCCAGTTTTCTCCTATTCCCACTCGTTGTTGGGCATCATATTTAACGGATTTTGCTTCATAAATTTGATACCTCATTTTTTTGATTATTTGATGTGTCCATATTATCCAGCCCTATACGATGGGCTGTTATCAAATTGTTATCGGTGGTGATAACGGGGGGTAGCAGGGTTGTTGTTTTCTCTGGTGGTTTACAACTACATTTTACCACGAAAGGCAGGGAAATGCAATAACCATCCTTGCTGTGGCGTATCAAGGAATCTTACTGAACATATGGCGCACCTTGTCCAGGCGGCTGTTTGGACGGCGGGGCTGGATGACCGGCTCGCCGACAGCGGCCTGATACCCTTTCAGTTCCGTCAGGCATACGCTCTGCCCGTTGGTGTAAAAGGCCAGATCAGTACGGTATGCCTGTATACAGCGGGCGGGAATCTCGCCAGTAAAGACAACTTCATCCTTTTTTACCTGGACCGTTTCGATGGTGGCACAGTATTTCGGTGCATCATGATAAGCCCTGGAAAGATATTCCCGGGGCGCATAGAGGGTGAAGGAGAGATAAGGTTCCAGCAGTTGCGTCCCTGATTCCTTCAATGCCTGTTCCAATACAATCGGGGCCAATGAGCGGAAGTCCGCCGGCGTGCTGACCGGACTGTAATAAAGCCCGTATTCAAAGCAAATCTTACAGTCCGTTACGTTCCAGCCGAACAAGCCCTGCTCCAGCCCGTAACGGATACCATCCCTGACAGCGTTTTGAAAACTCTGGTTCAAGTATCCCAGCGAAACCCGGCTCTCGTATTGTACGCCGGAGCCAAGCGGGAGTGGTGTAACAGACAGTCCGATAGATGCCCAAAACGGGTTGGGCGGCACCTCGATATGGATGGTGTGGCTGGCTGCTTTGAGCGGCCGCTCCATATAAATGATGGTGGGTTCCTTTACCACTGTTTCAATCTTGTATTTTTCCGACAGCAAAGCGGAAACGACCTCCAACTGCACCCGGCCCAAAAAAGAAAGAATGATCTCATGGGTGATGGAATCCACCTCGTAGCGCAAAAGCGGGTCAGTATCCGCAATTTGCGTAAGAGCGTCCAGCAGCCGTTCTCTTTGCGTTGCCGTTTTCGGCGCAATCGTCGTCCGCAGCATGGGGAGGGGGGCATCGCGCCACCTTTCACGAGGAAGTCGGGTGTTGTCCCCCAATACGTCGTTTAATCCCACGCTGTCGCTGGGAAGAATGACAATTTCGCCCTTGTGGGCGGTGTCTGTACGAACAATCTCCCCTTTGGATGGAATACGCATCTCTGTGATTTTCAGCTTTTCTCTCCCGGCCAGGGCCACCGTATCCCGCAGGCGCAGCGTTCCGCTGTATAGCCGCAGATAGATGAGCCGCTGGTCACAATCTGTATACTCCACCTTGAAAACGCTGCCGCATAGGGCGGCGCTCCCCTGTTCCCCAATTGGTTGGAACAGCCCTGTCACCGCATCCATCAACGGTTGAATGCCAAGGCCCTTTTTGGCGCTGCCATGATAGACCGGGAACAGGGAGGCGTCTTGAACCCGCCGCTGTTCCTCCTGCGCAAGTTCTTCCCGGCTGATCGGTTCTCCTGCGATATACTTTTCCAATAATTCATCGTTATTTTCAATGACCGCATCCCATGCTTCTATGTCGGTATTTTCCTCCAGGACTATTTCCGGGGACAGCGACACCGTCTGCTTGATGATAATATCGGCGGAGAGCTTATCCCGAACAGACTGATACACGCCTTGCAAATCAACGCCAGTCTGGTCGATCTTGTTGATAAAGATAACGGTGGGAATGTCCATTTTCCGCAGGGCATGGAACAGAATACGGGTCTGGGCCTGCACACCATCTTTAGCGGAGATCACCAAGATGGCCCCATCTAAAACAGCCAAAGAGCGGTACACCTCCGCCAAAAAATCCATGTGGCCGGGCGTATCCACAATGTTGACTTTACATCTGTTCCACTGGAAGGAAGTGACTGCCGCTTGAATGGTAATCCCACGCTGCCGCTCCAAAAGCATGGTGTCCGTCCTCGTTGTCCCTTTTTCGACGCTCCCCGGTTCTGAAATGGCTCCGCTGGCATATAGCAGGCTCTCCGTCAAGGTTGTCTTTCCAGCGTCTACATGGGCAAGAATCCCGATATTGATTATTTTCATGTGATTGTCCTCCCTTTACTGCCCCGAAGGGCATAAAAATCCCCAGCAGTAAAATACTTTTACCACTGGGGATGATAATTTGCGGACATACACATAACAGCATACACCTGTTTGTGAGTGCTGTTTTTGGGGATATGTCAAAATTGATAAGGCAAAAGTATTCTTAAATTGGGTACAAAAAACTAAGCCCCTACAAAAGGGACTATCATAATCCTTTGTTCCCACTATTTGATTATAGTTTTATTTAAGAATACCTTGCCGCATATTTTTTACTCCTTTTCTGGACTTGAATTATTGTATCACATCAGTTTTAGGAAAACAAGTATCTAAAAGAAATTTTTCTTCCCCTTATATGCAACAATCATACCGGCTTCCTAACGTTCAGAATGGTTTCTACTGTCTGCTGCGGTGTTTGGTTGGAATTGTCCAGCCAAAAGCCGATCCGTGGTGTTGTCTGCATTTTACTAAATACAAATTCAATGTATACAGAAAGAAATATATAAGGAGTGGGAGGGATTCCGCCGTAGTCGGCATTGTAGGAAAATCCAAAAGTTTAGATTTTCTCAAAATGCTTATCTTTTGGTCTTTGGTTCGGAATAGTGTAGTGCTGGCGGTCTATCTATTGTTTTCGGTTGCTTGCTTCTTTACCGTACATGAGCATTTAAGCACGGGTGATATTGTGCTTGATTTTTTCTCAGGCTCAGCATCGACCGCCCATGCCATGTTCCTGCAGGAGCTCGGAAAAGATGATCGCTATCAGTTTATCCTTGTCCAGCTTCCAGAGCCTTGTGACCCGAAACGCGACGCCTACAAGGACGGGTATGAGACTCTCTGCGACATAGGCGAAGGACGCATTCGCCGCGCAGGCGACAAAATCAAAACCGAGCTCGAGGAATCCAACCGTCAACTCAAGCTTGGCGAGGGACCCAAGCAGCTTCCCGACATCGGCTTCCGTGTGTTCGAGCTCGATGAGTCCGGCATTGAGAAGCCCGAGCCCGGTCAGCTCCTCTTCGACGTGGTCAAGCCCGATCGCTCCGATATGGATATCGTCTTCGAGATGATGCTCAAATGGGGCCTCGAGCTCACGCTGCCCGTCGAGAAGTCTGAAGCCGCGGGCTATCCCATCTGGTCCGTCGCTTGCGACGAGCTCGTCTGCTGCATGTCCCGAGGCCTCACCATTGAGGCGCTCGAGGCCATCGCCGACATGGAGCCCAGGCGCGTTCTCATCCTCGATTCCGTCCTCGACGACACCCTCAAGCTCAACGCCGTGCAGTTCTTCAAGCACGCCGGCGAGCGCATGGGCTGTGAGATCGAATTGAGGACGGTCTAGCATGGCGGCGCTCGAGTTCAAGTTCTCATCCGACCAGCAGCACCAGCTGGAGGCCATCGAAGCAACCTGCGACCTGTTCCGCGGACAACAATTTATTGGCAGCGTATTCTCCGCCGATTCCGGCCGCAAAGGCCAGACGGCAATCGGCGAGCTCATGGTCGGCCACGGCAACGAGCTTCGCGTGGCGCCGGGCCAGCTCCTCGACAACCTGCACGCCGTGCAGGAGGAGGGCTGCCTCCCGGCAACCGACGTCCTCACCGATGGGCGCCTGCGAGACTTCACCGTCGAGATGGAGACCGGCACCGGCAAGACCTACGTCTACATCCGCTCCATCTACGAGCTAAACCGCCGCTACGGCATCACCAAGTTCGTTATCGTCGTGCCGAGCGTGGCCATCCGCGAGGGCGTCCTCAAGAGCCTCCAGACCACCCGCAGGCACTTCGAGACGCTCTACGACCGCACGCCGCTCGACTACTTCGTGTACGACTCGAAGGACATGGGGCCGGTGGGTAACTTCGCCACGTCGAGCTCCATCCAGGTCATGGTCATCAACATCGACGCGTTCAACAAGGGCCTCGAGAAGGATGGCACCGCGAAGGAGGGCAACCTCTTCCACCGTCCCAGCGAGAAGCTCACCGGCGGCTTCAGCCCTCGCGAGCTCGTGAGCGCCTGCAAGCCCGTCGTCATCATCGACGAGCCCCAGAGCGTCGACAACACCAAGCAGGCCAAGGCCGCCATCAAGAGCCTGAACCCGCTGTTCGTGCTGCGCTACTCGGCCACGCACAAGCAGGCCTACAACATGATCTACCGCCTCACGCCGGTCGACGCCTTCGAGCGCCACCTGGTGAAGGGCATCTGCGTGGACTCGATCAAGGCCGAGGCGAACCTCAACGGCGCGTACGTGAGGCTCGAGTCCGTCAAGTCCGACCCGTTCTCCGCCAAGGTGTCCATCGACGTGCGCCAGGCCGACGGCACGCAGAAGCGCAAGGCCGTCACGGTGAAGACCGGCAACGACCTCTACCAGAAGAGCGGCGAGAACAGCGACTACGAGAGCGGCTGGGTGGTCAACAACATCGGCGCCGCAGTGGGCGACGAGTTCATAGAGTTCCAGAACGGCGAGGTGCTCGAGCTCGGCGAGGCGCTGGGCGACGTCAACGAGGAGGTCGTCAAGCGCGCGCAGATCCGCCGCACCATCGAGGACCACCTGGCCCGCCAGTTCGAGCTGTGGCCGCGCGGCGTGAAGGTGCTCTCGCTCTTCTTCATCGACCGCGTCGACCGATACCGCGTCTACGAGCCCGAAGTCCACGGCGGCCTGTACGCCCTGATGTTTGAGGAGGAGTACGCAGGTGCCCTGAACTCGAAGGCGCCTCGTCGCATCGCAAAGGCGGCGGGGATCGGCAAGGGCACGTGGCTCGAGTGCTACGAAGCCGTCGGCGCCCCGCTGGTGCGCGACCCCCACGCCGTGCACCAGGGATACTTCGCCAAGGACAAGAAGGGCAAGTTCAAGGACTCCAAGGGAGCCGCCGGCACCGCCGACGACGCCGGGGCCTTCGAGCTCATCATGCAGAAGAAGGAGACGCTCATCTCCTTCCCGGACGGCAAGGACGCGGACAAGGACGTCTCTTTCGTCTTCAGCCACTCCGCGCTCAAGGAGGGCTGGGACAACCCCAACGTGTTCCAGATCTGCACGCTCGTCGAGACAAAGGACAACCTGACCAAGCGCCAGAAGATCGGCCGCGGTCTGCGCCTGTGCGTGAACCAGGATGGCGAGCGCCTGTACGACCCAGAGGCGAACGTGCTCACCGTCATCGCGAACGAGAGCTACGACGACTTCGCCAACGGCCTGCAGAAGGAGCTTGAGGCTGAGGACTTCAAGTTCGGCGTCATCACTCCGGAGAGCTTCACGAAGGTCACGGTCAAGGGCGATGATGGCGTCGAGGAGCGCCTGGGCTACGAGAAGTCCAAGCAGGTCTACGACCACCTCGTCGCGACCGGCATGGTCGACGACAAGGGCGCGGTGACGCCCGAGCTGAAGGCGGCCGCCGAGGAGGGCAAGGTCGAGCTCCCCGCCGAGCTCGAGCCTGCCAAGGAGCAGGTCGAGGCGATCATCATCCACAAGTCCCAGAGGGTCCAGATCCGTGACAAGGCCAAGGAGGTCTCGGTCGAGCTGCAGAAGGACGTCACGCTCGACCCTGCGTTCCAGGCCCTGTGGGACCGCATCCGCCAGCGCACGCGCTTCCAGGTCGAGGTCGACTCCGGCAAGCTCATCGAACATGCCATCGAAGCTGTCGACGGCATGCTCGCCGTGCGCCCGCCCCAGGTGACGAGCGAGCGTGCCTCGCTGGGCATCGACGACGCGGGCGTGAGCGCCGAGGGCACGGGCACCTCCGTGGTGTCCGTTTCGGGAAAGGTGAAATACGACCTTCCCGACCCGATCGCAGAGCTGCAGGACGCCGTCGGGCTCACCCGCGGCACCATCAAGGCGATCCTCGAGGGCTGCAGCCGCCTCGACGAGTTCGAGATCGACCCCGCGACCTTCCTCGCGCAGGTCGGCGACAAGATCAACCGCGTGAAGAACGACCTCATCGCCCAGGGCATCAAGTACGTGCGCCTTCCCGAGGACGAGTGGTACACCATGCGCGACCTCGAGCTTGACGACTACACGGCCTACCTTGGGCAGAACGCGTGGAAGCCGGACATGACGAGCAAGAGCCTGTACAACTACGTGGTCTACGACTCGGCGGGGGTCGAGCGCTCCTTTGCCGAGGCTCTAGACAAGCAGGAGGAGGTTCTCGTGTTCGCGAAATTGCCCTCGGCGTTCAAGATCGACACGCCGCTCGGCAGTTACAACCCCGACTGGGCGTACGTCGAGGAGGCCGACGGCGAGCGCCGCGTGTACTTCGTGACCGAGACCAAGGGCGGCAAGAACGGCGAGCCCGCCCTGCGCGACGCGGAGAAGATCAAGATCGGCTGCGCCAAGAAGCACTTCGAGGCGCTGGACCTCGGAAACGACTTCCATTACAACGTGCGCACGACCTACCAATACGAGGCGGTGAAGGCTTAGGATGTCGAAGCTGCCCGGAAAGATGACGCGAAAGCAGCACTGGGTGCCGCGGTTCTACCTGCGCCATTTCGCGGATTCCTCCGGGCAGCTTCATGCCTACAGCAGACAGAAGGGCTCCTTCTTCCGCACGAATTGCGAGAACCTTTGCAGCATGCGCGATCTTTATGAGGTCGAGCATGCCGATGCGACAGGCGATGCGACAGACAGATTCTATGCGCAGAACCTCATCGAGGTTAAGCTATCTGAGCTCGAGAGCCGCATCGCGCCGCTTTACGATCGCTTTTTGGAACGCCAGAAAGAAGACCAGTGCGAAGACGAAGGGTATTCTGATGGGAAAGCCGCCGTTTGCGAGCTGGCAGCAAATATCATCGTCCGGCACCCTATCAGTATGCGCGTCGACAAGAAATGGTCACGCGAGACTGCCGAAGAGCTGCTCAGAAACGTTCATCTGACACCCTATGAGCTCGGCTTGCTCGATTGGTCGGATTGGCGCGGGGATTCCCAAGCGGTGGTCGAGCTTGCCGCCGCCGCAACCATGCTCTTCTCCAACGATGATATTGTGCCAGTTAACCGTATTCGAAAGGCTTTTTTTGAGAAGAGCTTCTCCATCCTTAGGGCACCCGTCGGCTCAGGGTTCGTTACGACGTCGATGCCTATGTTCATCATCGGGCCCGAGGACGACTCGTACGATTTTCATCTCGCGTATATGCCGTTGAGCAGTGAGTATGCTGCGGTCTTTTCAGATGACCCTCTATTTCCGCCGTTTGCGAGACTCGGTTTTTCGGGCGTCGAGTTCATGAACCGACTTCTTCTGCTTAACTGCGAGCATTGGGATGTCGCCATATCGAGGGGAAGCGGCCCGCTCGAGCACGCGGTACGCGATTGAAGTCAAGCGAACAGTGCCGAATTCATGCACGAGATGTTCACGCGCGACGGCAGGGAGCTATCCCTCGACACAGTAATCTACGACCGCTCGAAGAAGAAGGGGCAGACGATGATCGATACCATCGACCGTGGCTGCCTCGAGGGCGGCTGCCTTGATGACGAGGACCTGCGCATCATCTTCGAGCACCTTCTGGGGAGAAGACGGCAAGGACCGGGAACATTAAAGGGTCAAGCAGCGTATTGATAAAATTGACCCCGCCAGCAATAACCGCAAAGGATAGATAGGGCTTTAAGGATGGATGCAGGAAAAGCAACGATAAGCGGCGTGTTCAACGGATCGCGCCTGCTCGAAATACCTTTTTACCAAAGGGCGTACGTCTGGGGAGAAGAGCAATGGGAGCGTTTCCTCGGCGACATGGAGTTCGTCACGGCCTCGAAGCGGCCCTATTTCCTGGGCTCCATCATCCTGAAGCAGGCCTCCTCCGGCAACACCTGGTCCGAGGTCTCCGAGGTTCGCACCGTCATCGACGGCCAGCAGCGACTCACGACCATGGTCATCTTCTTCAAGGCACTCTGTGCAAAAAACGGCACCAACAATTTGTTTGAGCGAGATTTCGTCCTGGAGACCGGCGATGTCGCCTTGCGGCACGGCAAGTACGACCGGCAGGATTTCGAAAAGGTCGTCAGCGCCACGGGCTGCGAACCCCTCGAGGGCTCCTCGGCCATCGTCCTTGCCTACAACTACTTCCTCAAGAATATCGACCCGGAGAAGGTCGACAGGAACACGATCAAGTCGAACGTCCAGTTCGTCTGCATCGATCTTACCGAGGGCGAGGACGAGCAGCAGATATTCGACACCATCAACTCGCTCGGGGTGCGCCTGACGACGGCGGAGCTCCTTAAGAACTACTTCTTCAACCGCGAGAACGAGCAGGCGTTCAAGGAGTGCTGGGAAGACGTCTTCGAGCCCACGGCTGAGAAGAGGGAGTATTGGGAGCAGGAGATCGTTACCGGGCGCATCAAGCGCACGCTCGTCGACCTCTTCTTCGACGCGTTCCTCCAGATTCTGGTCCAGGACAAGAGGCGTGGCGTCACGACCGAGGACAAGCTCTTCTATTCGCGTACTTCGAACCTCTTCCAGTCCTACAAGGATTTCATCGGCAGGTACTGCAACGGCGACAAGGTCGAGATTCTCGACAACATGAAGGCGTATGCCGAGGCGTTCGAGTCCACGTTCGACCCTGGCTACTGCAACGCGGACATCCCCTCCGCTTCCGGCGTCGAGCGCCTGAACGTGCTGATATTCGGCCTCAAGAACTCGACGCTCATCCCGTACGTGCTCTACGTTCGAAAGAACGCGGAGTCTTCGAGCGAGGAATCTAAGATCTACGCCCTGCTTGAGAGCTACATCGTCCGCCGAATGCTGGTTCAGGCGACCACGAAGAACTACAACAGGCTGTTCACCTCGCTGATCTTGAACGAGGTGAAGGACGCGGAGGCGCTGAGGAAGGCTCTCGAAGCCAATGACGAGGCGACGACGTACATGCCCGGCGACGCCGAGGTTCGAGCGGCATTCGAGGAATCGTGTCTGTACAACCTCCAGTCCAAGGGCGTCCTCTATCTGCTGGAAAGCGCCATTCGTCCGGGCATGAGCAGCACGGCCCTGCTCGGGTTCAACCAGTACACCCTCGAGCACATGATGCCCAAGAAGTGGCGCAACAAATGGGGAGCCCTCGACGATGAGGCTGCCACGCGAAGGGACCGGAAGCTCCTCACGCTCGGCAACCTCGCCATCATCACGCATTCGCTCAACGCCTCCATCCGCGATGCCGATTGGCCCACCAAGAAGCAGGGAAAGGGATACAAGGACGGCCTTGCCCTCTGCGCCGCCGGCCTTGCGACCATGGCCGGCGCCCTAGAGAAGGAGTCTTGGAACGAGGGCGATATCGCCGATCGCGCCGAATGGCTTGCGGACAAGGCGTTGGAGGTCTGGCGCTAGGCCCTACCTGCGTCCCATCTCGAAGATGCTTGCGGTGTCGGAACCCGCATCGATGACGGATGGAACCGGCTCTTCCAAAAACGTAGTTCGTGGCGATGTCTCTTCCGTCGGCGCGTCAAGAGGCTCGCCGAGCGCTAGGAAGAACCTCATCACGTGCTCAATTCTCTGTTGCAGGGACTCGCTCAGCTCGCCGTAGGAGGCCGCCAGCCGCACCTCCTTGGCCAATTCCGCCATCGAGTCCCTCAGTGCCTTCTGCACGCTCACGGAGGGCCTCACCTCGACCTGGGTATCGGTGAGCTTGGCGATGATGTAGTCCTGCCTGTTCATGCCGCTCCAGGCTGCCATCTCGCATATGAGCTTGCGCTCCTCGGGCGTGCAGCGGAACGCCATCGTCTTGCTGCGCTTGCGGGCGCTGTTCTCGCACGGCATCCTTCTTACCCCCTCGCCCCGTCGAGCGCGGCGGCCATCTCGTCCTGCTTCGTGGGGAACAGGTGCGCGTAGCGGTAGGTGATGTCCACCGCCTCGTGGCCCATGCGCTCGGCGATGGCCAGCGCGGAGAAGCCCATCTCTATCAGCAGGCTCACATGGCTGTGGCGTATGTCGTGTATGCGGATGCGCTTCACGCCCGACGCCTTGCACCCGCGCTCCATCTCGTGGGCCAGGAAGTGCTTGGTCACGGCGAACAGGCGCTCGTCGGGGGCGACGTCGTCGCGCATCTCGATGAAGTCCGCCATCTCGTCGCGCAGGAAGGCGGGCATGACGATCGTGCGCACGGACTTGGGCGTCTTGGGGTCGGTCACGGTGTCAACGCCGTTGAGGCTCTGGTACGACTTGTTGATGCGCAGCCGCGAGCTCTCCAGCATGAAGTCGGACGGCGTGAGCGCCAGGAGCTCGCCGCAGCGTATGCCCGTCCAGTAAAGCAGCTCGAAGGCGTGGAATGAGAGAGGCTTGTCCATGACGGCCTCGCTGAACCTCAGGTACTCGTCCTTGGTCCAGAACTGCATCTCGCCGCCCTTCTTCGAGCCTATCTTGTCGACCCTGCGCACCGGGTTGTCGCTGAGGCCGTAGTAGCGCTCGGCGTGGTTGAAGATGGCGTTGAGCTGGTTGTTCACTGTGCGCAGGTACGTCGGTGCCCAGGGCTTCCCGTCGGCGTCCCGGTGCTCGGTGAGCTCGTTTTGCCACCTGATGACGTCGATCGGCCTCACGTCGCACATGCGCATGTCCCCGAAGAACGGCACGAGCTTGTCGTTGATGATGTACTCCTTGGTGATCCACGTGTGCTCGCGTATGCGCGGCTTCACCTCGGAGGCGTACACCTCGACGAACTCGGAGAACGTCATGTCCATGGCCCCGCCGTTAAGGCTCTTGAACTGGCTCTCCCACACTGCGGCCTCCACCTCGGAGGAGAAGCCGCGCTTCGTCTTGTGGCGCTTCGAGCCGCGGGCGTCGCGGTAGTAGCACTGCACGTAGAACGTGCCGTTGCCGTCGTCCTTGTACACGGGCATGTCAGTCCACCTCCGGGAAGTACAGGGCGTCGAAGACGTCGCTTCGAACGCGCCCGCGGATGACCACGCGCCCGCGCGCCTCCTGCTCGGCGTTTATCTTCCTGATCACCTCGTAGGCGCTGCCTTTCTTGATCCTCAGCAGCTCCGCGACCTCGTCGGCGTCCAGCATGTGCGGCCTCGGCGTCTTCGCCACCTTCTCGTCCATGGCTCCTCCAATCAATGGCGTACGGATACGTACGGTTCACAGATTCAGAGTAAACGTACATATCTGTACTGTCAATAGAATTGCGTACATTTGCGTACGCTGATAAGATGTGCTGGTACGTAATTCCAGGAGGAGGGCTCATGTCCGTAGGCGAGAACATAAGGCGGTACCGCAAGTCGCGCGGCATGACGCAGGCGCAGCTCGCCGAGGCGGTCGGCCTGACCGAGGGGGCCGTGCGCCACTACGAGAGCGGCATCCGCGCCGTGAAGCCCGAGCTGCTCGAGTCCATCTCCGCGGCGCTCGGCGTGTCCGTCAACGCCCTCAAGGATTACGGCGTCGAGACTGCGGGCGACCTCATGTCGCTGCTCGTGCGGCTCGAGGACTCCTTCGGCATCGTGCCCGCAGCCGACGGCACGGGCCTCTCCCTGAACCCCAAGGCGCCGCACGCGCCCAAAGCCGCGATGGCGATCGAACTGTGGGCAGAGAAGCGCGCGCAGCTCGAAAACGGCAAGATCGACGCCGACGAATACGAGGACTGGAAAGCCTCGCTGTAGCGGCTCTCCGCATTTCGCGATCAACGCAACCGAATCAGGACGGTGGACCAGGCGGCGAGCGCCGCTCGGGCCTGCGTAAGCTGAGTTTTTACTCCCCATTGCATGCCAAGGCATTTCCGGCGCACCTGGGGAGTAAATGACGCGGTGGCTTACACGGCGGCACGCGGCAGTACGCCGCGGCATTTCCCCTGGTTACTCCCGTTTTCATTGAGGCGGCGAGATTCTTTACTCCCCATTAACCACCTGGGAAAACGCTGTGAGAAGACCGCCGAAAAGCCTATTGAGTTCGATTTGAGTTTCACAGGCCCCGAAACGGCCCCGTTTGGCTCTCGGAGACAAAAATCGCGCGTCTACTCACTTGGGATGAATCCTTACTCCCGTTCCTCCGAATGCCGCACCGTGCCTTGCCGTCTTGAAACACGGGGGAGTAAATTGCGAAATCGCAGGTGAAAGGGAGTAAAACGACAAAGAAAAAGCCTCCGTCCCAACGCGGGAACGGAGGCTCGGTTATCGTATTTACTCACCAACATCGCTGGCGGCTTTGCCATGACTCTCGTACGAAACGAAACTCAGCGGCACAGTGCGGCACTCAAAAATGCAGGTCAGAACCCTATCAGCCTACTCCCACTCTTTCACGCTCGTTTGCCGTGGCGTCATTCCAGTCAACTCCAGTTGAGTCGTCAGCTTTGACTGTCATGCCGCCGAATCCCGCCGCATGTCTTCGCGTAGGCGTTTGGGACAAAACCTGGGACAAATCCGCGAACTATTTCGAAACCGCGCGCCCGCAGTTTCATTTTTGTCCCAGGGACAAAAACGGGCAGGTTTTGAGGCTCTGAATCGACCGAAATGAACGCCAAAACGGCTGATTCTCTTCTTTGCTGCCTGTTTAGCGAAGTGAATCGTAGCCAGCGGCTTTATCGTCTTGCTTTTCCGCAGGTCAGATGGGATACGCGGGAGCGATGACTGAAAGAATTGTCGCAGGCGGCTTCTTTTTCGACCTCTTGCACAGCCTCATGCCCAGCGAGCGCGGCGAACTCGGTAGGACAAACTGCTACTTGTAGAAGAAGGAGCCCGCACTCAAGGTAATATAAACCCTGAGCGCGGGCATATTGCCGCGGCAAGACCAAACCGGGTTTACCGTTTCAACAATCGATCTAAATCAACTTCTTCAACGGCTGAAAGAAATCTTGAATTCCAGTCTTCCGTGAAGTCCATTAGATTGCGTATAAGGTCATCGGGTGTGGCCGCATTGTCAATGAGATTCTCATAGAGGACTTCGATGCCGCCACGGGCGTAGGCGTCATATATCTTCATGCCTTCCGCTGCGAGATCGTCCGTTGCCCTGAAGGCTCGTCTAATCCTCTCGTTAAGGTCTGGTTCGCTACCTTTGTCTATGATCATCAGCATTTCATAGCTAAACAGGAGACGATCATGGTGATTGGACAAAGCGCCTTCCATGATGTTCTTTGTCGATTCATTGCCGTCTTTTTCTGCCGAGCGTTGATAGAGATAACCGATCAACGGAGCAACCTCATAGATTTCGACAACAGAATTGAACAGGTACTTTACCCGCTCAATCTCCGGCAGCTCAACATCTTTGGCTTTTTCAGAAGCTGGCGTTAGGGCCTCGAGATATTGTCCATGCTTACCGTAAAACCTAACCTGCGATCTAAATAGGTCCGCCATGGTCACTCCTTAACAACAGAGTCATAGTCATGGAGACGTTCAATGCTGTAACGGCGTCCAATCCTGTCCTTCATATGTTCTTCTGCGAGCTCGCCGTCAGTGTCCTTGATGATGATAATCACCTGTTCAGCAACGGATGGCAGAAGGTTGCAAATAGTCCCAATTCGAGTTTTATCAAAGTCGGAAAGAGGAGCGTCCATAACAAGCGGATATGTATCCCCCTTGAGCAGATCATCTTCTTCCTTAGACTGAGATTTGGCTATGTCCAAAATGCCGAGAATGAAGGCAAGAATGATTGCCAGGGTCTGGCCAGAAGAGGTCTTCCACGTCTCGCCGCTTGTGTCGACATCGTCAACGGTTACTGCAACACCATAGTTGTCGTCCAAACTGAGATGAAGCTCTCCTTCATACATCGCAGTAAAGAATTTGTTGACAGTATCTCTCAGCTGCGCCCTTGTCGAAGCCTCATGCGTTTTGTAATACGCATTGAGATAATCGTAAATATAGTCAACGTAGCTAAGGCAAAGCATAATTTCTTGGTTCTTTGCATTCTTTACGCTATATGCCTTGATTTCGGACTGCAACCTTTCACGTTCGTTTTTCGCATTCGCAATTGCCCTGCGGGCAGTAGCAACTCGCCCAGCAGCTTTGCTGCGATCCGCCTCGGCATTCCGAAGATTTTTCCTCAGGATGCCGATATCAACGTTGTTGAGGCCCTCGAGAAACGCAACGGCTTTTTCAACCGCCTGTTCAGCGGTCTTTACCGAGTTGCAGGCTGCGCAATACTTTCTATACGCCTCAGCCAAATCATCAATAAAGTTGAAACTGCCCTCGGTTCTCACTCGGCAATCTTTATCAAACTCTGCGATATACGTGCCTAGGTCCTTTGGCGGCACGTAATCGAGTAGCTCATAAAGATGCTTTGCGACATCGCTTCCCGCTTCAAACTTGGTCCCACAAATACATTCACCCCGCTCGAGAATAAAGCGAATGGTCTTGTCGTCAACGCTGGGAACACCCTTGCTAATCTTGTCCTCGTCAGCGAGCTCTTCTTGCGCGTCGAGAATTGGTCTCTGCGTAAAGAATCGATATTGACAATCGCGGAACAGTCTAAAGAGCTCATTTCTTCTTGCGGTGACGGCAATGTTTGCCTGCTTGAGAAGCGCCTGCGTCTTTTCAACGTCCTTCTGCGCCTTTTCGCTTTCTTCATTTTCTCTGAGCAATCGTTGACATTCCGCGACGTTCTCCTTCGCCACGTCCTCATCAACTTCCGCCAGCTCCAGGTCGTTACTTTCTCTCTCGATAGTTTTACCAAGAGTCTCAATTCGCTTCTTTTTTTCTTCAAGGTCAGCGTTTCCCGCAACATCAAGCTGCCTATTAAACCATCTGTCAACTGACAGACGATTGCCCGGCGCCTTTAGATGATCAAGCGCGGAAGCGATAGGCTGAAGTCCGAGAATAGTTTTTACAGCATCCGCAAAGTCGCTGCTCTTTCCTTGTTCGATTTCTTTGCGCATGTTTTTGACGTGTTCGCCATCGAAGAAGAAGTAGTGCGAAAGCTGGTTAGAAAGGAGCCTGTTGATGGTTGATCCGCGGTCGCCTGCGGCAACTTGCCTCGTTTCTCCATTCTCCTTATAGAGGATAGAGAACTCATGCTGCGCAGGCTTGTCCAACCTTCCATTGTCTTTGCGAGAATACTTCTGACGGCGAGACACGGAGTAAGTCTTATCGTCCTTTTCAATTTCAATCTCAACCGAAGCATAACGGCATGCTCCGGGAGCGATATGGTCTCGGACGAAGGCGTTGATGACTTGATTGGTCTCTTTCGGAGCTTTGCCATATAGGCACCATTCGAAAGCTTGGGCAAGTGATGTCTTCCCAGCACCGTTGTTTCCCATTATCAAAGTAACGTTATGATCTTTGTCAGTAGAGAACTCTATACGTTGCTTCCCCTGAAAAGGAAGGAAGTTCTCAACCGTAATGGTCTTTATAAGCATTTGATTTCATCCTTGATTTGCTTGCCGATCTTTTGAATCATCGCAGAATCGTCGTACCTAGCAGTCTTGTCGTTATCATCTTCGAGATCAACGATCCAGTTAATGAGTCGGTTTGCCTTTTTCTGATCAACGTTGTCAGGCAACCGCACGTCCCCGAGGGCTGTCATGTGCTACTCAACCTCCTTCTCGGCTTCAAAAGCCGAAATGCCATCTACGCCAAAGAAGCCTTCCTCAATTGCATCGAGGATTTGGCTAACCTGAGCACGGTTTTCTGCCAAATCAGCAAATTCCCTTGCTCGAACTAATTCGTTGTACGCTAGCCGCCTCTCACCACTTACATCCTCATCGGGCAAAACCGCCGCGTCTTCAGCGGGGCGCGACAATGTGATGAAGTCGTAAATCTCCGCACGCCTCTTGAGTCCTAGCTTGTCCTTGCGAAGCAAGCGTCCTCGTCTCTGCACGTACTCGCGGGGATTAGTCGTACTCGCAAGAATGAAAGCGGTTTTGATCATGGGGATGTTGACACCTTCATCCAGACACTTGATAGCAATCAGCGCCTGAAGGTCGGCGTTTGAGAACATCGTCTTGATCTCCTCGCGCTCGGAGCTGTTTTCGCGCGACGTAAACTGCCTAACGCGCATGCCGAGCTCGTCGCCGAGGATGTGTGTCACGGCGTCAATCTGCCGCAGCTCGTAATCATCGACACCAGGAACTTCACCCGCATCGACCTCGACCTTCGTTGCACCGCAATATACAAGCATATAGTCGTCTTGCGCATAAGGCGCAATCTCTCGCTTTAACGCAGGAAGCTTTTGATGCGCCGCAGCAACAAGCCTTGCTCGCTTGAGAACAAGCTGTTTGCCACGTTCGCTGAGCTTCTTTTTGCCATTCTTGCTGACTATGGCTTTCGCAATCTGCCGCGAAAGCTGCGCATACTCCCGAAGCTCATCGGGTTCCAGGTAAACAATGACCGGGTGATAGCGGTATGGAGTGAGGCAAGGCGTCTCCTCGCCACGTCCATAGATTGCCTCCTCCAGCGTGTATTCGATACAGCGCGGGCCGAAGTAAGAAAACAACGCCGCAGTGCCCTCGTCATCGCCGTAGCGCTCAATCGTTGCCGAGAGCGCAAGCCTGAAATTGAAATCTGGTCTTAGAAGCGAACGAAGGTACTCCGCGCCAAAGTTATGAGCCTCATCAACGACAAGGAGCTTCGGCTTTTTGATCTTGTCTATCAGCTTCTGCACACGTGAGGTGGAGTACGTTCCATTGGTGCACACAAAGCAAAGGAACTCGGAGCCCTTTACGCCATACTTCTGATCGCGAATTGCAGAATCGAGGCGCTTCTCCCAGTCCCTTTGCGGCGAAGAGCTGTAGCCGATGATGGGTTCGATATTGAAGGCGACGATGTCCTCAACCCATTGATCTACAAGGTGCTGATAGGGACAGACAATTACAACAGCAAGCTCATCGTGGAGAAGCTCAGAAAGACGGCAGATGGAAGCGAGGCCGGTAAACGTCTTTCCTGTGCCGGTAGCCATGTCGTAAACGCCACGGAAGTTGTTACTTTCCCACGCTTCAATTGCTTCGTTCTGATAGCCGCGCAGCGTAACGCTTTTTGGAATGCGAGGGCGATTCGGAACCATTTCCTCTTTCGCCATCGATGCATTATCTGCAGCGTCGTCAGACACCCCCACGCTAAGATCGTCGAGGTCGATACCGTCCCTAACTTTATATCTTTTGATAATGGCTTCGGAAACCTGGGGGAACTCACAAACCCTAATGCCTGGCTCCGTATCGTGCCACATGGCCGAAAACGCTGCTTGCTTTGTGCGCACACGTTCTGCGTCTTCGGACCAGGAAGTGAACACATCGAACGCCTCGTAATTGCGATAAAAGGCGTTCGCGGTTTCATTCATCGAACCCGAAAAGGCAACGACATTATCAAAGGAGTCGTAAATTAGCCCCAGCTTCTCATGAAACATGCCGATATCGGTAGTGGAGTCTAGGAGTGCGATTTTGATGGTCATGACGCCTGCTGCAATCAAATTCGAAAGGAGATTGAGCCTAGCCTCCTCAAAAGCGCCCTTTGGTGCATCGAGTTCGCGCAGGAGAGAGTCGACAATGATGTCGTCGCGCCTCTCTAGACCGTCCTTAATTGCAGTGAGGTCTTCCTCGGTAAGCCTAGGCGAGGCAACGACCTCGATGCGACCGTTGTTTTCAAGAAGGCCCCTAATTCCTTCGGTCATGCTAATTAAAGCAGATGAGGAAAAGAAACCTACGGCACGCTGATATAGACAAGCCTGAGAAAGCAAAGGCGTGTAGAACTCGCGAACTACGTCGTGAAGCAACGAGCGATATTCATTATTGATTTTGAGGTCGCGAAAACTCACCCCAGCACCTCCGTCCGACAATTTATCCATTATAAGGCGGCTTATGGGTTTGTCGGACAATAAGTGGCTTATCCACTGGGGATAAGTTCGGCAGATGGTTTAGTTTTTATCAATGGGCGGCTATTTTATTCTGCGATGGCGTCCAACGCTCGTTCCAGCGCATCGAACTCGGGGTCGCCGGTCAAAGCGCTCACACTGAAGCGAATTGTTCCAGCGGGTAGAGTGCCGAGAAAACGATGGGCGTATGGGGCGCATTGAATGCCGGAGCGCACAGCAACCCCGCATCGGCCAAGGACCATTTCCCCTTCATCCGGTGAGTACCCGTCAAACAGAGCAGACACAACGCCTATCCTCTCGCATTCCATGCCTTCACCGATGAGAGAGCAAGACTCGGCGGCCCTCAGGCACTCCAAAAGCCTGTCCCGATTCTCCATTTCGATTTTGCGAATCGCTTCCAATCCCTGCTCGAGCAGCCAATCTGTGGACGCCTTAAGCCCCGCGATTGCATACGTGTTTTGG
Organism: Collinsella sp. LCP19S3_B6; assembly: GCF_052121815.1. NCBI lineage: Bacteria > Bacillati > Actinomycetota > Coriobacteriia > Coriobacteriales > Coriobacteriaceae > Collinsella > Collinsella sp. LCP19S3_B6. Next base: position 65,219 of record NZ_JBQKDN010000007.1, on the reverse strand, counting down.
CTTCCGATCTCTTCCATCTGGACGATATTCTCAGGGAGCCGCTGCTCGACCGAGTTGATGCCATTCCCGCCAAAAAAAACGGGCCTGAGCTTGGCTCCGCGCTTGCAAATAAAGCCTCCGATGCCGAATGGACCGTATAAGGTCTTATGGCCCGCAAAGACTGCGAAATCAAACAGATCGCTGGAGAGCTGAAGCGGGAGCAAGCCAGCAGTCTGGCTCATATCGATAACGGTCGTTGCGCCATAGGCTTTAGCCATTCGCGCGATAGTTTCCACGGGAACGACCGCGCCGCATACGTTGCTAGCGTGAGTCATCACAACGAGCCTCGGCGCCTTGGCAGTAAAGGCTTCCTCGATTTCCTCGTATCGAGGCATAAACGTTTCGGCATCGAAGGGCAGCACTTCGATCTTTATGCCAGCCGTTTCGGCCAAATGGAATAAAGGCCTGGTTACAGCGTTGTGCTCAAAGGGCGTGCAGTAAACAACGTCGTCTTTGGCGAGATTCAAGCCAAGGAGAATGCGGTTTAGGGCATCGGTCGCCGAAGCCGTGAAAATGACCTCGTCTGCAGGACAACCATAGAGCTTCTTCAGATTGCTCTTTGCTGCTTTGGCGATTTCGCCGGCAGCGACGGCCAGAGCGTTGCCGCCCCTGCCGATATTGCCGCCGGAATTGCGATAAAAAGAGTCGGCATAGTCATAGACGACGCTCGGCTTTGGGAAGGTGGTCGCCGCATTATCGAAATTAGCTGTTTCTGGCATAGCTAGCAAAGCCTCCTCAGAACATCGAAAACGACTTGTCTCTTTTCCTCGGGGGAAAGAGCGCCGCCCATCTCATCCAAGCACGCAAGAAGCCCGGTCTTAAGAAGCTTGGCGCGCCGGGACGGGATAACGACCGGGAACGTTTTTTCCCTAAGCACGCCGCCCTCGTCGGCAAACCTGATGCTCAGACAGGCGGATTCGTCTTCAGTCGTTCCCGCTTCATCGACGGTTGATTCGACCTCGGTTTTCATACCTTGAACGATTCGGAGGAAGTCATCAAACCTTTCGTCATTCCAGTCGTCGATGCGAAGCGCGGTCGCCGCCTTGGCAATTCTGTTGATAGTCACGAAGTCGTCGCCCGTTGAAGTAGCCACAGCTTGAAGGACTTGATTGTTGATACCCGAATAGACGCTCGTTTGCACAGCCGGATGGGCGTCAACCCAATCCCTCAAAACGGATGAAAGACTTGCGTCCTGATGCGCATCGGGGCCGAACAACGCCATCAAAGCGTGCGCCAGCCCCTCGACGCAGTCGCGCAGATATCCATCGCACTCGTCCTTCTCGTTTTTGAGCGCGTAAATTAAGGCGTCCGAATCGCAAGGCTCTCCGAATATCGAGGGAATTTCCTCGAACAGCAGCTTGTCGGTGTCGCAATCTATTTTCTTTATCGCCTTAAAGAAACGCTTCCTTACCCTCGAGATGGGCTCCGTCCCGCCATGGGAGCGATCAATATTGGCGTTACGGGTCATCTGAGGAAGGGCCACATACCAGAGGCGCATGGCATCGACAACGTCTGCTCGCGTAGCCCTATCGGACTTGCATCCGAAAACCCCTGCGACCTTCTTCACGTAGGCCTCCATCTCGGGGGACCAGTTGAGTCTTGTCAGGCGGTAATCGCTTGGATTCTTCGCGATGTCGTCGAAGAGGGCCTCGTTAATGGGCCGCTCTTCGCCATTAAAGGTTATCTTGACCTGCTCCCTGTAGCCCCTGAGAACGTAGGCAAGGTAGAGAGGGATCGGGCCCATTCGCAAGCCGATGCCGAGATCGCGCCCCATCAGTTTATCGTAGAGCTCTGAAAAGGGCGTGTTGTCTGCAGTTTCTATAAAGTCCTTGATGGTATCGATGACCGCTTCAATGCCTGCCTCTGGAACGCCGGGTTCGTCAATTGCTTTCGCGATATCCTTGATGAGTCCAGTCTTCTCGAATGCGCTCCTCGCCATGGACGTCTCCTGGCCATTGCCCACGAAGCCCAGGTTTTGGGCAAGCGTAGGCGCACACAAGGCCTTGAGAATCTTGGTTCGGCTGCTGAAGGCCGTTCCCGTTAGATCGTTTTTGTTGAGGGACTCGCTGGTTATTCTCGGCGTTGAGCCGAAGACTTCGTCGCAAAGCAGAGACAGCTCTTCGGAGAGCTTCCGCTTGCGCGTAACGACCTTCTTCTGACTCCCGTTGACGTAATAGAGGGATTGCCTCAGCTCTGGCTGAAAGAAACCGGCAATATAGCCGTTGACGATTTCCGAGCAGTCCTCGATGACTATCTCGTATTCGTCAGCAAGCGCTGCATCGTCGGCTGCCTCCTCCTTCAACTGCCTTGCAGCCTCAAGCCGGTAAAGCGCCTCTTCGATCCTCGTGAACGACCTCGGTACAACCGCAACGGTCAGCTTTTCACGCGAAAGCTCATTCTTGGCAAGGTCCTTCAGCTCAACGAGCTCATCCGGCGTCGAACAGTAGACTCCGACAACTTGACCATCCGCCACCCAATCGTTGCCGGTGTCGAGGATATGATCGGGCCTCACCTCTTGCTCGCACCATTTCTTTAGCGAGGATGCGCCAACGAATCCGCACTCAAAGAACCTGACCATGCCTTTGTCTTCGTTGTATCGAGACGGGTACAGGGCCATATTTCCGATTTCTCGGTTAAGCGCCGCTTCGCAGGTCATCATGCTGCGGAGCGAGCCAGCTCGATTGGAAACCTCTGCATCCACATGAACGCCAGTGGTTTCCTTGAGTTTAAGATATGCGTTGCTGCGCCTCAGGTAGACGATTGAGTCTCCTTCGACAAGGCGCGTAATGGCCTCATCGACCTCTTTTGCTCCCAATCCGCAGTCGCAAAAGAGGTCGAGGAGGGTCTCCTTGGTTGGCTCCACTCGATCGTATTGCGCGACCGCGTCGATTGCGGCAACGGTTTTAATGATGCGCGCCTCGAGGGAGACGGGTTCGACGCGCGAAAGGGATGCGCGTGCAAGCTCGTAAACCCTATGGAGGGGGCTTGTGTACATTTCCTTGCGAAGGAGGGGCTCGAAGTAGTCGTAAATGCAGTCGGGAGTAACGAACTCTGCCGATTCCGCCAGAACCGCCGACATGGTTTTGTCGCCTTCGGCGCACAGGAAGGTGAACAGGGTTCTCTCGTTCTGGGCAACTTTCTCAGACAGCTTCGGGAGCAAGAACGCCGTCAACGGATGCAACGGGTAGCAACCACGCACAACGACATCGGACATATTGCCCGCGAAAAGTCCATTATGAACGTAGCGTCCCTCGATTCGCGATAGAAGCGCTTCATGATCGCAGCGCCAACGGCTCCACTTCGTGGAATCCTTGATGATCGCCGAAGACATGAGCTCGTAGGACTGGTTCTCGTCGTCGGACATTTCGATTTCTTCAAAGCGACCGGACACGCCGCGCCACCCATCGACCTTCTCTTTGGGCAGGTCGGCGTCAATGTAGTTCGAGATGCTTTTGTGGCTAATAAGCAGAAGATGTAGCTGCTTTTCTGCGCCGCTCCTGTTGCATGCCTCGGCAAAGTCCTGAAGAAGCCTCGTGTCTTCAACGGTGGCTCGTCCTATGCTCGTCTCTAGATACTTGCTGAATTCGTCGTAAACGACATAAAGACCGCTAACGCCGCGCTCGGCAAGACCGGAGAGCACCTGCTCGTATACGGAAAGCACGTCTGCTCCGTCGAGCACATCAAACGTGCTACCCGAGGTCAAGCTCGGGTAAGCGGCAACGAACTCTTCATACGTATCGGTTTCAAGGGCACGCAGTTTTGCGACAGTGGTGCCGTAGGTCGAGCCCGTAAGCTCTTCATATCGTTTCAGCGTGCTCGGATAATCGCGACGCCATCTGTCAAGTACTCTAATTGCGCCGTCGTAATTCGTCGAAGGCATAAGATCGGTGGAATCGCAAAGCTTCAGGGCATTTCTGAGCGCGAAAAGAAGCGAGTGGCGAAGATCGGACGTGCTTCCCGAAATAACGACGGGAAGCAAGCGCTGGCCATCTCGAACGAATCTGTCGAAGGTCTCCGCAAAACCGCTGTTCCTGCGTCTATATGCGTTTGTGATTCTCTGAAATGCTCCGGGGTCTTTGCACCACATCGCCATCAGCGCTGCGAGCACGACATGGGACTTGCCCTTGCCGTAGGCGCCGACGAGCAGCTTTGCCCGCTGATTAGAGGGGGCAATTACATCGCCCAAGATGCGCTCAAGGTAGCGACAAACGGAATCGGTGGGAATGAGACCCTCGATTTTTTCTTTGGAGCCGAAATCGAATTCGATGTTTATCGATGTTTGAAAGTCCTTGTTGGGGACGACCATATCTTTTAGGTTCACGGGAGCGCTCCTAACCAATAATCTCGTAATAGCGCTCGAGGCAAGCGGTTGCAGTTATGCCTGGCTCATTGAGACGAACGACGTCGAGGCCAGCAGTGCGATTTATACGGACATAGCCTTCGCCCTCAAGTTCGTAAAGCTTGCCAAGAAGCGCCACGGCGTCAAGGTTGAAAACCCTTCCGGGCGAGCACGGCGCATCGAGCAAGTCAGCGAGCCTTATCTCTCGTCCGAGAGGGCTGTCCATGCGTTCTTGGAAATCCACCATCGCGCAGATGCAATAGAGCACCAGCAGCGCAGGAAGCATGGCGGGATTAGCGCTCGTTTTGCGAAAGCTTCTTGCGCTGCGGCTCTCGATACTCACAAGACCGAGTTCGCCGAGGGGACAATCGATAACGCTCTCAGGCGAGCCGCCCTTCTTGCCGGCATAGCCGTGCGCGACGTAAGTGTTGATGATGCAGTTGAAATCGTCCTCGAGCGACTTAAGGGACACATCCTTCTTGTCGTTGTAGGTAAAGATATAGCGCTCAAGGGCACGAGTGAAATCCTTTCGCGTAAAAACGCTCATACCGAACTCATTGAAGAAAAAGTACCAGGAAGCGGCGTCCTCTAGAGCGGATGCGAGGTTGCAGTGAAGCGCCCAAAGCGTACCGATCTCTTCCGTGTACGGGTCGTTTTCATAGATAAGTTTGCCTAGAGGTGTAAGAACGTGCTCGCGATTGCGAGATCCCTTCCTGTAGTCCACAAGGCCAAGCGTCTGCATCCAATAGCGCAGCGCCACGACCTGGTTCGAGCCCAAACCTAGCTCGTCCATCGCGGCCTTGCTGTTGCTCGGCATAAGAAGTGCAGCATTATCGGGATTCGCTATTGTGCGGAGGCCTTTTCCGAGCCATCCTTTGCGCACGGCAAAAGACTGGTGTGCCTTGAACTTCATCTGCATGACGTTACTCTTCCTTGGTTCTGAGGTACTTGCGCATGAGGCAACCGCCCTCAAGATACTTATCGGTTACGCACTGTCGACAGTGCACGCACTTCTGCGGGTCAATTCGGTAGCCGTCCGACGTAATGCTGATCGCGCCGAAACGACACAGGCCTTCGCATTTGAGGCACTGCCTGCAAGCATTGAACTTAACGACCTGATACTTCGCCATGCGCAGCAACGTCTCGGCATCAGAGGCCTTCAGAACGCGCACTTTCGCGGCGTACTCGTAGCCAGGTTGCGCGAAAGGCATAACGGAGATAAGCGGCTCCCTCGTGCGGTGGTCGACGATGACCTTCTCGTCGAGTAGCGGACGGCCGAGGCCAGGCGCATAATCGCCTATGGGCGTCATCAGGCCCACCAATTCGTCTGAGTAGGGCCTCTCAAGCGAGAAGATGGTCGCGCTGTCGTCAGTGGCGCAGTGGCTCGCCTCAACAAGAACAGAGCTTGCAGCGGCAAGGCCGTTGCCCCCTTGGCGCGCTTTCCACTTACCCGTGTCGACGTATACCTCCGGGTCCGGTTTACCGATGCGGCGCGCGAAATCAACTAGGAAGCTGCGCCATTTAGCCGCAGCTTCTGGCATGTAGATTTGAGACAGGAATTGGGCTCGCGCGTTGTTGTTCGGACAGCACCAGCAGCCCACGCGCTCATAACCGAGACGGTAGGCATCGTTGAAATCGATTTTTTCACCAAGTATGTACAACCAAACGTCAAGGTCATTCCAATAGAAAATTGGTGCCGCAACCGTCTGCCGCTGAATCTTGACGGATTCGGCGCTGTCCTCAATGCGATTGTACTTGCTGCGCGAGACCGACTCTCCCTTGCGAATGCCGTAGAAGGTCAAGATGGGCTCATCGCCGAAAAGCCCTTTGAATGCTCGCGAAATCGGCCCCGTTTTGAACATCGAACAACACCACCGCATCATTCGTGCCGGCGGACCGATGACCTCGGCCATATCGTAAAAATCCTGTTCGTAGTTACGCGCAGTCTTGAAAATCGCCAAAGGATGGCTGGCGCGAAAGCGCTTTGCATACTCGGTAGTGCTAGGAAACTCGAGCGTAGTATCGCCGAATATATGGACAAGATAAGGGTCACTCAAGGCGCGAACAGCAATATCGGCGGTTACGGTCGAATCCTTGCCGCCCGAAAAAGAGACAACGAGGTTTTCCTCGGGATAATCCTTGGAGGCGTCGACGACGAAAGAGCACGCCTCGCGCACGATGGCGTCAAGATGTGCACGGTTCGCTTCAACGAAAACATCGACGTAGCGATCGAATGCATCGTAGCTATTCTCCTTGGCATATTCGTCGATCTGCGACCTGACCTCGATTGGGTTAGAGGAAAGGAATTCGGCAACCGTAATGTTCGTTGCCTTGCCATTGACGTAATACTTGCTTCCCGAAGCCCACACGGATTCATGGATATACGCAAGGGGTTTTCCCGTCATTACCTCAAAAAGCAGCCTTTCCTCAGGAAAGACGGGGCGCATATCTGCACAAAGATACTTTGCCTCGTGCCCGCAAATCGGGCATTCGATTTTCCGGTCCCCCGGGATGTGAATCAACGGGATGTTGCAGCTGCCGCACCAATAAACGACATGAGGGGCTTCTTCGATTGTCTCTCTGCCGCATTCAGGGCATGTACCGCTATCGGTAAAGCGGTTGCATTTTGTGCAGTACATTGCCCCTCCTTTTAAATATTCAGCCCATTGGATGCTGACATCCAATGGGCTGAAGTGTAGCAGACAATCAAGAAAATCAGAAGGAGCTCACGCTAAACGGCAGAAAGAATAATCGCAACAGCTTATCAAAGCAGCGAAGAAAATCAAGGACCTTATTCAGTGCTGTCTATCGCTCAGTGCTTTGCTGACGCAGAACTTGTAAGGGCACGTGTATTGCGCCACTCATCTACCACCTCATCACGCAATCGTCTCTTTCAGTAGGCTGCGTCCCAACGGATGGGTACCATTTACCCGGGTGCACCTGGGGCAACGGGCCGGCAGGCCCGCGCAAGGTCGCTCGCATAACACACAACATCAAACACGACAGAAGAGGCGAACGACAGATGCCGGACCCCGGACGACAGCACCGCGGAAGAGAAGCATTCCAACCACAACCGAACGAACATCGCTCCTAGGCAGGCGCCCGCATGGGCGCCTTTTACTTTTCAGGGACTTAGCTGAGAGCTAAGCCACGCGGCTCATGGCCGTTTCGTGGAGGCCCGACCAGCTCGACCCACCTCGACCCGTCTCCGTTCCCGTCATGCGCGCGATGCGCCAGCAGGCGGTTCAATCGTCGCGCAGACGAAAAGGGACACTGTGCCGCGCGGTGTGCCCGCACGGTGCCGCACGGGAAGATTGGAGGAACCATGGCACGCACAGCCGAATGCGCCGCGCCCGAGAACAACCAGGGCCGCGACGAATGGATGACGGTGATCGAGATGCAGCAGTACATGAGGGCGAGCCGAAACAAGGCGTACGACCTCATCTGGTCGGGAGAGATCGACTCGTACAGGCTCGGCAGGAAGCTCCTGGTTTCGAGGGCGTCAGTGGACGCCTACATCGAGTCAAGGAGCGGCAGGAAATGACGGCGGCGACCGCCCCGGGAGCCGCCCGCGGCCGGGCACGCGAGGGAGCCTCGAGACGAAAGGAGCTCGAGGACGACCATGACCAAGAGCACTAGCAGGAGCCAGGTGAGGCTCATAGCATCGACCAACGCGATATTCGGAGCCGACGAGGCTTGCGCGATGCTGCGCATCAGCCGCGACGCAATGTACCGGCTCGCCAAGGACCCCGACGACCCGTTCCCGATCCGTTACATCGGCGGCAAGACGCGCGACGGCATCGTGCTGCACGACGAGCTCGTCGCATGGGTCGAGCGCAACAGCGTCGTCGGCTCGCCCAGAAGGGGCTAGCGCCGATGGCGGCCGCAGGCCCGAGGGGGCGCGACGGCCCCTCCCCGCGCGAGTTCACGACGGTACGGCACTTCATGATGGCGGACCTGGGCCTCTCCGGCCTTCCCCTGCTCGTCTACGCGCGCATCTTCGGCTTCTGCGACGCCGGGTGCGGCTACTTCGAGAGCAAGGGCGGCCTGGCCCGATTCCTCAACGTGCAGGAGCGCAGCGTCCACCGCGCCATCCGCGACCTGCTCGACCAGGGCCTCATCGAGGAGTGCGGCGTGCACGCCCCGGCGCGCGGGCACGCCACCAAGCGGTACCGCATCGTGCGCGAGAGGCTGCCGCCCGGAGCGCTGGCAACCCCTGGCGATTCGTCAGGGTTCCAGGTGCAAAAGGGTGACGAAATGACAGGGCTCGGCGCGAACAAGGATGACGAACCGTCAGGGTTCGCAGCCCGAACCCCTGACGAGATGTCAGGGAAACCCCTGACGATATGCCACCCAATAAGCAAAAGGGATAACAAGGACTTCAGAAGATAAGGAAGGGGCGCCCGATGGACCGAGCGGGACTCATCACTCTGGAGCAGGCCCGGGCTGCCGGGCTCTCCTTCGACGAGCCGGAGCCGAGGGCGTGCCCGCACTGCGGCGCCGCCCTCGATCCGCTCGGCGCGGCGCTGGCGGGCAGGGTCGCCTGGGTCTCCGCCGTCCCCTGCCCGTGCGAGGGCGCAACCCGCGAGCGGGAGGCCGAGGCGCGAAGGTGCGCGGCCCTCGCCGCCGAGGAGGAGGCCGCCCGCCGGGAGAAGACGCTCTCGCGCGCGGGCATCCCCAGGCGCTACTGGGCCGCCGAGGCCGACCGCCCCGAGTTCGCCGAGTACATCGCCTCGTTCGCAGGCAACGGGGGCGCCGGACTCTACATACACGGGGGTGTCGGCGCCGGCAAGACGCACGCCGCCTCCGCCATGGCCAGACTGTTCGCCGAGGCGGGCTACGAGGTCGCATTCACGACGGCCAAGGGCATGCTCGAGCGCGTGAAGGCGACGTTCGACGAGGGCGGCACCGAGGCCGCCGTCGCGCGGTACGCCAAGTGCGACGTCCTCGTGCTCGACGACCTCGGCAAGGAGGACGCGACCGAGTGGTCCGTCGGCACCGTGTTCAGCGTGCTCGACACGCGCTACGAGGACATGCGCCCGACCATCGTCACGTCGAACTACGCGCCCGGCGCGCTGGCGGACAGGCTCGCGAGGCGCGGCGAGCGCGTCACGGCAGAGGCCATCGCGAGCAGGATCTCCCAGACCTGCAGGCCCGTCTACCTGGGCGGAAGGGACAGGCGCCGGCGCGCCTGACCTGTGCGATTCCCGTGGAGGCGCGGACGGCTCGACCCAGCTCGACCCATCGCGGGCGGCCCCGCCCTATGCCGCAATCGAAATCGCTATACACGTCTTGGGCGGCGCCGACGCGCCAGCACGCACGCCTGCTCCGACTCGCACCGTGCCCCCATCGCGAGGACGCCGCCCGCCAAGCAACAAACGAAAGGCGGAGGGCCCATGGACGGCTTCGAGAGGATAACCGGCCGCGAGCATGAAGGGCTCGTGGAGAAGTGCCAGGAGAACGGCTGGCTCAAGGTCGGCGGCTTCGACTGGCAGGACGACCCGTTCCTCGAGGAGTACCCCTACGAGTTCTCCCGCACGGAAAGCCTCGACAGGCTCCGCGAGGCGCTCGGATCGGGCAACTGGGCCATACGCCAGGGGTTTTGCTACCGCGACCTCGCGTTCATCCAGCAGGTGAACGGCGGCGACGAGTGGTGGACGCTCAAGCGCGACGGCGATGCGTGGACCGGCTTCGAGAGCTGGAGCTTCGGCGCCATCGCCCAGGAGCCCGAGCGGTTCGAGCGCGCCATGCGCGACATGTGCGAGGCGACGCCCGAGCAGTGCCGCAGCGGCGAATGGGCCCACCTGCACGAGAAGGCGCCCGAGCCGCTGGCGCAGCGCGCCGCGTCCGCCCGCGAGGCGAGCCGCGCGCACGCCGAACAGGAAGCCCGCGCTCCCATGGCGCGAGAGAGGGCCGTCGGGGCCGAATAGGGACGACCGGGGCGCGAAGGCGCCCCTTTTTTCATCTCGACTGGAAGGGAGGCGCGGGATGGCGAGCGACTACGGGGACGAGGCGGGCGGCAAGCTGCTCGACTGGATGCTTAGGATCGGCCAGGAGGCCGGAGCCGAGGCCATGGCGCGCAGCGCGAGGGAGCTCTCGGAGCGCCTCGCGGGAATCCGCGGGACCATCTCCGGCGGGCGCGCCGAGCAGGTCGCGGCCGAGGGCGCGCCGACCTACGCGAAGCTCAGCCTCGAGGAGCTCTCGGGGCTTCCCGAGTACGCGACGATCAAAGAGGTCGTCTCCGACAAGCTGCGCGCCGCGTCGGTCGAGCACCACATCATCCCAGGCGAGGGCCGCGACTGGCTGCTCTTCAAGGTGGAGGACGCGCCCGAGGTCGACGAGGCCTTCCGCCAGCTCGAGCAAGAGACCGGCAAGGCCGCCGAGCGCGCCAGGGAGCGGCTCTCCGAGATAGCCGAGAGGCGCCAATCACCCGAGCGGCTGGCCGAGCGCGCCGAGCGTGCGCGCGAGGCGTCGAGGGCCCACAGCCAGGGCCTCGGACGGGACCGCGGCCCGCGCCAGATCGAGGGGCCCGAGAGATGAGGTGGCAGGCGGCGGCCGCGCTGGCCGCGGCGGCGTTCGGCGCGGGAGACTTCGCGGCCGCGGCGATTGCGGCGTCGGGCGCGAACCCGATCCTCGACCCGGAGGCCGCAATGGCGGCGATCCCCGCGGCGCTCCGCGCGGGACGCGCCTTCTCCGCGGAGACGCTTCCCCTGTGCGCGGGGACGGCCTGCGCGTGCGCGGCGCTCGTCGCCTGGACGCGCTCCCTGGGGTCCAAAGGCGCCCGGCGCGACGGCGAGGAGCACGGGAGCTCCAGGTGGGCCACGCGTAAGGACATCGCGCCCTTCGGGGACCCCAAGGACCCCGACAACAACATCATCCTCACCGACAACGCGCGCATCCGCCTCGTGAGCCGCAGGTTCGACCTCTCCACCGACACCAACGACAACGTGCTCGTGGTGGGCGGCCCGGGTACCGGCAAGACGCGCTACTACGTCAAGCCGAACCTCCTGCAGGCCAACGCCAGCTTCTTCGTGACCGACCCGAAGGGCACGCTCATCCGCGAGATGGGCGGCGCGCTGGCGGAGCTCGGGTACGAGATCCGCGCGTTCGACACCATCGACTTCTCGCGCTCAATGCGCTTCAACCCCATAGCCTACATACGCGACGAGGCGGGCGTCATCCGCTTCGCCCGCGGCATCGTCGCCAACACCGAGGGCGAGGCCGACCACAAGGGCGACCCCTACTGGGAGAAGGCCGAGCGGCTGGTCTACACCGCTCTCACGGCCTACCTCGTCATGCACTGCGAGCCCGCCGACAGGAACCTCGACGGGCTGCTCACGCTGCTATCGCTCGCCGACGCCCGCGACGACCCGGGCTACATGAGCCCGCTCGACATGGTGTTCCGCGAGCTGGAGACCGGCGAGCGCTACGTGAGGCGCGGCGGCGCTTCGGCGGAAGGCTGCGGTTCGCTACGCGGCTTCGCCGAAGAAGAAGGCGCGTGGGAGTGGGTCAAGGTCCGCGAGCCGGCACCGCCCGACGACTTCGCGCTCGCGAGCTACCGCGAGTTCCGCGTCGCCGCCGGCGACACCATGAAGTCGATGCTCTCGAGCTGCAACGTCCGCCTGAAGCCGCTTTCCATCCGCGCCGTGCGCGACCTCACCTCCGAAGACGAGCTCGACCTCGCCCATATGGGCGACGAGGGCGCCAAGGTCGCGCTCTTCGCGTCCATGAGCGACACAGACTCGACCTTCGACTTCCTGTTCGCCCTGCTCATGGACACCGCCGTGAGCGCGCTTTGCGCCGAGGCGCTCAAGGCGCACGGCGGATCGCTGCCCACGACGGTGCACTTCGTCTTCGACGAGTTCGCCAACATCGGGCGCATACCCGACTTCGAGCGGACCATCGCCGTCACCCGCAGCAGGAACATCGCCGTCTCGATGATCGCCCAATCGCTCTCGCAGCTGAAGGAGACCTACGGCGACAACAACGCCGAGACCATCGTGAACGCCTGCGACACGCTGCTCTACCTAGGCGGCAAGGCCAACGAGACCAACGAGGAGATCAGCAAGATGGCCGGCAAGCAGACGGTGGCGAGCGAGACGCAGAGCGACTCGCGGGGCGCCGGCTGGACCCGGACCGTAAACCGCGGCATCTCCGAGCGCGACCTCATACAGCCCGCCGAGGTGGCGCGCATGCCGCGAGAGGACGCGCTCGTGCTCGTGAACGGATGCATGCCGCTCATGGACCGGAAGTACCGACTCGAGCGCCATCCGCGCTCGCGCCTGCTCGAGGAGGCCGCGCGCCGCGGCCCATTCGACTTCGCAGAGTACCGCAGGCGGAAGGAGGGCGACTCGTGACGGGGCCGCGGAGGGCGCGGGCCTCCCCCGCCGCGGGGGAGGAACAGCAAGGAACATCGTCAACCGAAAGCAAAGGAGAGCAGCATGCTCGCAAACGTCATCAAGCTCGTGTCGGGCTGCGTGACCTTCCTCGGCGGCTTCCTGGTCGTGTGGGGCGCGGTCTCGCTCGGCCTGGCCATCAGGGAGCAGCAGGGCGGCCCGCAGATCGCGACCGCCATTTCCACCATCGCCGGCGGCGCGATCATCATCGCCGCGTCGGTCTACTTCGGGCAGCTGGACACGTCCTGGCTGCCGGCATAGGGGGCGTCGCGAATGGCGCTCCGGATACCGGTGCAGAAGGACATCGGGGAGTACGAGGAGAAGATCGTCGGGAAGATGAGCCTGCGCACGCTCGCATGCGTGTCGCTCGGCTTCGGCAGCGCCGTCGGGGCGGCGGCCTTCGTCCACCTGGGCCTGCGCGCAGACGTCGCGGACGCGGCCTTCCCGATCATGCTCTGCAGCATGCCGTTCTGGCTCGCCGGGTTCTGGCGGCCCTTCGGCATGCGCGCCGAGGAGCTGCTGCCGCTCCTGACGGCCCACGAGCTCTCCCCGCAGCTGCTCGCGTACGAGCCCTGCCTCGCCGGGAGCCTCCCCGAGGGCTCGCCGCGCCCGGGCCGCCCGGGGCGGCGCGCGAGGCGCAGGGCCAGGAAGAAAGGAGTCGAGCTCTATGAGCCGAGCAAGAACCAACAAGGAGAATAGGCCGAAGCGCCCGAGCACCCTCGGGCTGCTCCTCGGCGGCACGGGCGGGCGCAAGGACGCCTCGAAGGGCGCGGAGGCCGAGCGGCAGAGGCGCCGCCGGGAGCGCGACCGCTCGCGCGAGATGGCCGCCTACGTCGGCTACGACGCCATGTACAAGGACGGCATCGCACAGGTGATGCCCGGGGTGTTCAGCCAGACGGTCGAGTTCTCCGACATCAGCTACCAGTCCGCGCGCAAGGAGGCGCGCGAGACGGCCTTCACCGTGATGAGCTCGCTGTTCAACTACTTCCCGGCGGACTCCCACGTGCAGCTCCAGGTCGTGAACGCGCCCATCCCCGCCGACGAGGTCGGCCGCAAGGTCTTCTTCGAGCCCGGGGAGCGCGCCACCGCCGGGCTCGCCGAAGAGTACAACAGGATCCTCAACGACAAGATGCGCGAGGGCGTCTCGAACCTCGTGCGCCACCGCTACCTGACCTACGCCGTGGGCGCCGACGACGTCGACGCCGCGGTGCCCAAGCTCGCGCGCATACGCGGCGACGTGGAGCAGACCCTCGCGCGCATACGCTGCTCGTCGCGCGCCCTCGACGGCGCCGAGAGGCTCGAGCTCTTGCAGGGGCAGCTGCGCCCGGGGTCGCGCTTCGAGTTCTCCTGGGACAAATTGTCCCCGACGTCGGGCGCGCGGACGAAGGACTTCGTCATGCCCTCCACGCTCGACTTCAAGCCCGAGGGCAGGTCGGACTGCTTCCGCAGCGACGGGCGCTACGGCGCGGTGCTCGCCGTGCGCAGCTTCGGATCGGTCATCGAGGAGACCTACCTCGCCTCCATCATCGACCTGCCGCTGCCGCTCAACGTGACGCTCCACGTGCAGCCAATCGCGCAGAGCGAGGCGCTCGCGCTCGTGAAGCGCCAGATCGACTGGATGGACAAGGAGATCATCGACGAGCAGATGAGCGCCGTGAAGAAGGGCTACGACTACCAGATCCTGCCGCCCGAGCTGCGCTTCTCGAAGGAGGAGGCCGAGGAGCTGCTCGACTTCCTGCGCAACAAGTCCGAGCGCCTGTTCGTCTACACGGGCCTCGTCTACACCTGGGCCGACAGCCTCGAGGAGCTCGACCGCCGCGTGCAGCAGGTGACGAGCGTCGCGCAGGGCTGCACGATCGGCCTCGAGCCGCTCCACTTCCGCCAGCGCCAGGCGCTCAACTCGGTGCTCCCGCTCGGGGACAACCACGTCACCGTGAGCCGCTACCTCACCACGGGGCAGGTGGCGATGCAGATGCCCTTCGCCAGCCAGAGCCTCGACGAGGCGGGCGGAGGCTACTACGGGCAGTCCAAGGAGAGCGGGAACCTGGTGCTGTGCGACCGCAAGCGCCTGGCGAGCCCCATGGGATTCGTGTGCGGCAAGCCAGGCTCGGGCAAGAGCTTCTCGGTTAAGCGCGAGATAACCAACACCGTGCTCGCGCACCCCGAGGACGAGGTCGTGATCTTCGACCCCGCCGGCGAGTACGGCAACCTTGTCGGCGCGCTCGGCGGCGCGAACGTCGAGCTCGCCCCGGGATGCTCGGCGGTGCTCAACCCCCTCGACACCGCCGACGTCGCGGACCGCGCCGACGCCGCCAAGCTCGCGTACAAGACCGACGCGGTGCTCGCGCTCTCGAGCGCGCTCATGGCCGAGGGCCGCGAGGGCCTGCCGGAGCGCGACCGCTCGATCATCGCGCGCTGCGTCGGCGAGGCGTACCGGGAGTGCGCGAGGGACGGCCGCCTGCCCACGCTCGGCGACTTCCACGCGGCGCTGCTCGCGCAGCCCGAGCCCGAGGCCGCCGACATCGCGCTGCGCTACGAGCGCTACGTGAAGGGCGCCTTCTCCTTCTTCAACGGACAGAGCAACGTGGCGCTCGACAACCGCATCACCAACATCGACATGCACGGCCTCGGCCAGAACATGCGCGTGTTCGGCATGATCACGGCGCTCGAGATGGTGCGCAACCGCGTGATGGTCACGCCGCCGCGCCCCAACTACACGTGGCTCTACATCGACGAGGTGCAGAGCCTCTTCGCGCACCCGACGGTGGTCGAGTACTTCGCCCGCCTGTGGCGCGAGGGGCGCAAGTTCGGCCTCATCTGCACCGGCATCAGCCAGAACACGAGCCACATGCTGGCCAACGCCGAGGCCCGCGACATGGTGCTCAACTCCGAGTTCTTCCTGCTGCACAAGCAGTCCACCGCCGACCTCGACGCATGGGCGGAGATGCTCCAGCTATCCGCCACGGAGCGCGGCTACATCGGCGACGCCGTCAAGCCCGGCGAGGGTCTGCTCATCAGCGCCGGGATCCGCGTGCCCATCACCGACGACTTCCCGAAAGGCTCGCTCTACGACCTGTGGAACACCAAGCCCGCAGAGGTCGCCGAGCGCGAGATGCGCCGGGCGGCTCAAGAGGCGGAGGAATAGGAATGGCCGGCCCGAGCGAGGGCGGCGGGATGCTCGAGGTGGTCGGGGCGCAGCGCCGCGACGTGCTCACCGCGGGCGACGTCGCGGAGACCGAGCGCGACTCCCTGGGAAACGTCTCGGAGGGAGCCGGCCCGCTCGACGAGGCGGGGGGCCCAACCGCAACGGCGAAGGGGCGCCCTTCCAGGCCCGACGCGCCGGGAGGCGGGCTCGGGGACAAATTGTCCCAACCCGCCGGAGACCGGCGCGCGGCGGCAGCGATGCGCTCGCGCGTCGAGGCGGCGAAGCTGGCGATCGCCCGGGAGGCAGTCTCCCAGCTCGACGACTCTGAGGAGCTCGAGGGCGCCTCGGGCATGTACGACGCGGGGCATGCGGCCAAGAAGGCCGCGGGAGGGCTGCGGCAGAGGAAGGCGAAGAAAGCCGCCCGGGGCAGCCGCAAGGCGGCGACCGCGCTCGGCGCCCCCAAGGGAGGCGTGCGCAGCCCCGAGGCAGCCGGCGCGACCGCCCCGGCCAAGCACCAGGCGGCCCAGGCGGCGGCGCAGGCGTCGGGCGAGACGGCCCGAGCCGCAGGGTCGAAGGGCGCCGCCTCCGCGATCGCGGGCGCGGTCTCGGGCGCGGCGCCCGCCCTGCTCGGAGCGGTGGCCGGCATCGTGGCCTTCGTCGCGTGCGTGCTCGCCGTCGCGCAACTGCTGAGCGCGCTGTTCGGCTTCTGGGACGACGCGGCCTCCAAGCAGCGCCTCGAGGGGCTGCCTCCCTACATCACCTACGAGATGGTCGAGGCGGCGCTCGAGTGCCAGGAGGAGTACGGGCACCCGGCGGGCTGCACCATAGCGCAGATCATCCAGGAGTCCGGCCAGGGGGACCGCATGAGCCAGCTCGCAGAGCGCGACCACAACCTCTTCGGCATGAAGTGGTGGTCGGGCTACGCGGGCTGCCCGGAAGTCGCCGGCAAGGCGAACTGGGCCACCAGCGAGGAGTACGTGCCCGGCGAGCACACCCAGATCACGGCGAGCTTCATCCGCTTCACCGGCGACGCCGAGTGCATCCGCTTCCGCAGCAGGGTCTTCCTGCAGGCGGAGCGCTACTCGGGCAACGCCCTCATCCAGGAGGCGATCGAGAGGCACGACTCGGACAGGATGGCCGAGGGGCTCAAGGACGCCGGCTGGGCGACCGACTCGTCCTACGTCGAGTCCTTGAAGTCGATCATGGCGCAATGGGGCCTCTACAGGCTCGACTCCATGACGGTCGAGGACCTGAAGGACTCGACCGCGAACGGGAACGCGATCGTCGAGGCGGCGTACAGCCAGCTCGGCGTGCCCTACGTGTGGGGAGGCTCGACCCCCGGCAAGGCGCTCGACTGCAGCGGGCTCACGCAGTACTGCTACGCGCAGGCGGGCATCCGCATAAGCCACTACACGGGTTCCCAGTACGAGGAGCTCAGGCGCATACCGCTCTCGGAGGCGAAGCCCGGCGACATCCTCTACCGCTCGGGTCACGTGGCCATCTACATCGGCGACGACAGGTACATACACGAGCCGCGAGCGGGCGACGTGTGCCGCATAGCGAGCGGCATCGGCAGCTTCAGCTGCGCGCTCACCGCGAGATAGGAGAAACCAATGCAGGGAAAGTCAAGGGTCATGGCCGCCGTCGCGGCAGGCGCGCTCGTCGTGGCGATCGGCGCGGGCGCGGCGCGCTGCGCCATCGTCCCGCAGGAAGGCGCGCAGGATAGTCCCCAGGAGCAAGAGCAGCCCGCGTCTGCAGGCGCCGACGCGGCAACCGGGAAGGCCGCCATGGGCGTCGAGGCGTTCTGGAACACCGTGTGGACGGGAGCCGACGACCCGACAGCCACGCTGCGAATCGTCGAGGGCGCCATGGTGGAGAGCTCAGGCGGCACCGAGCGCGCCTGGTTCTTCTCGGCCGAGGAGCCCTCCGAGGCCGGCGGCGTTCTCAGCGTGCCCATCGAGGTTAAGGGAACCGGCGACAAGGCGGGAGGCCTGTCGCTCATCCAGGTCTCGGGCGGCGGGGACGCCCGCACCCTGGCCTGCGACCTCCTGACGCAGGCCTACGTGCCCCAGAAGGCGCAAGACGGAGCGTTCTCCGTGACCGGCACCGACGACCGCCTCTCCGAGGCGCTGGGCGCGGATGCCGCCGCCATCGAGGAGGCCGTCGCCGGGAAGGCGGCGGAGGTGTCCCCGCAGGCGACGGGAGCCACCTGGGACAAGGAGGTGTGGCTCGACTACGCCGGGAACGTCGCGTCGACGACCTTCACGCTCGACGACCCCGCCTCGACGGTGGTCACCGTGGTTTCGCACGGCGGCTCGCTGGAGGCGATGTAGCCGTGCGGGCGCTTGAATCGCGACGCCGAAGGGCCTTCGCCGTCTCCGCCGCGACCGCCTTCGCCCTCTGCGCGCTCCTGCTCGTCCCAGCGCAGCCGGCATACGCCGACATCGCCGGGGACGTCAACGAGTGGCTGTGCGGCCTCCTTCGCGACTGCTGCAACTGGATGTTCAAGGCGCAGACGGGCGTGCTCGGGTCGATCGGCGCGAACGGGATCCTCTCGGCCGACTTCGCGCACATGCTCACGAGCTCGAGCGACCTGACCATGCACGACGTCGCCCGCGGCGTGTGGCAGGTGGCCATCCTGCCGATCGGGTGCGGGGTGCTCGGCCTGGTCTTCACCCTGAAGCTCATCGAGATCTCCCAGCGCATGGACGGCAGCCAGAGCCTTCCCGGCGTCAAGGAGGTCGTCTTCCTCCTCGTGTTCTTCGCCGTGTTCCTGTTCCTCATACAGAACAGCTTTGACCTGATGGCGTCGATCTACGAGGTCTGCGGGCTCGCCATCGACCGAGTCGAGGCGCTCTTCGGAGCCGGAGGCGCGCTCGACCTGCCCGAGGTGTCCGTCGTCACCACCGACGACGACATCCCGTCGCTCATCGCCATGCTCGTCGTGAGCCTCATCAGCTGGGTCGTGGTGCTGGCGGCCTACGTCATCGCCCTCGTGGTCTGCTGGGCCCGCGCGCTCCAGCTCTACATCATGGCCGCGTTCGCCCCGATCCCGCTGGCGTTCCTCGGCATGGACGCCACGCGCCAGATAGGCGTCGGCTACCTGAAGAGCTTCGGGGCGGTCTGCATCGCCGGCGTCATCATCCTCGTTCTGCTCATATCGTTCCCGCTCGTGCTCGGCGGGCTCACCGGTGCGAACCCCGGGACGGGCACCCCGGCCGACGCGGTCGCGAACGGGCTCACCTATGCGCTGCAGTACCTGGCCATGTGCGTGCTGCTCATCCTGGCCCTCGTGAAGAGCGGCTCTTGGGCGCGCGACATCGTGAGCGGCTTCTAGCGGAAAAGCGAGGAAGGGGGCGGTCGCCATGAGATAGGGGCGCCGCGCCGGGGTACGCGTCCCGGCGGATGAAGACAAGGACCGATTGAAAACGAAAAGGAGGAAAGACATGGAAGAGAGGAAGAACGTGTACCTCTCGCTGCACAAGAGCTTCGTGCGCGAGGGAATCGAGTACACCGACCGCGCGACCGGCGAGGCCAGGACCTTCAACTCGGCGACCCTTCCCAAGGGCACCGTCGTCGACGGCGTGGACGTTGGAGGCTACGAGTTCAGCCCCATGTTCGTGAACGAGAGCCGATTCAAGGGGGCCGACTTCCGAGACATACCGCTGCTCGCGAACCGCGAGGTGTGGCTGAGGAAGACGGTGATGGGCCCGGACGGCCAGCCCGAGCTCGACGAGGGCGGCCGCGCGGTCAAGGACACCGTGAGGGTCATGCCGGCGCAGCTCAAGGAGGCCGTTGACGCAGGTCGCTCGCGCTACCTCGCGGAGCGCGCCGAGCACGCCCGCCAGGCGAGCCGCGCCGCCGAGCACGAGGCGCCCCGCGCACAGCGAAGCGTCGAGAGATAGGGAGACGGAAAGATGAACGCAGCGAAAGACTGCACCCTGCAGGAAAAGCTCCTCCGATGCGCCATGGCGCTCATCCTTGCCGCGGGGGCGCTGCTCGCCTCCGTGGCGGCCTCGCCCGCCTACGCCGCGCCGAGCACGGTCGACGTGTCCATCGGCGGCAAGATCCCCTACGGCGGCTTCGCCACCACGTGGATGAGCGCCGACGGCAACATCGCCTACTGCGCCGAGCCCTCGTCCCCGACGCCCGCGCCGGGCTCCTACTCGACGAGCCCCGTGCCGAGCGGCGACGTGACAGCGGCCATCTGGTACTCGTTCGGCTCTCCCGGCTTCGACGCGTCGATGTTCCCGGGCAGCTGGTACGACGGCGGCGGCTGGGACGACGCCAAGTACGCCGCGGCGAGCCATGTGCTCATCGCCTACGCCTACTCCGGGTCCGAGTCGGCTGCCACGCACGGCACGAGCGCCGAGTTCGCCTCCTGGGCGAAATCCGAGCTGATCGGCGGGACCTTCGCCAAGATGAAGGCGGGCGCCGGCAAGGTCTCCGCCGGGTTCGAGGCGTTCTGCGTCAGGACCGGCGGAGGCTCCCAGACGCTCGTGAGCTTCAGCTGGTCCGCAGGCGGCGTCAAGGTCGCCAAAGAGGACTCCGAGGCGGGCGCCGAGCCCCAGGGCGACGCCTCGCTCGACGGCGCGAGCTTCTCAGTCGTGAACGAGACCGGCCGGTACGTGCTGGTCGGCGGCAAGTACTATGCCGACGGAGAGGTCTGCGCCACGATCAAGACCGCGCCCGAGGACGGGTCGCACGTCGCCGCGACCGGCGCCGACGCACTTCCCGCAGGCAATTACCGCATCGTCGAGTCCGGCGCGCCCGAGGGCTACGACGCCAGCGGTGCCCCCGTCGCGTTCGCCGTGAAAGCCGGCGAGGTGCGCGACCTCACGGGCGACCCCGTGACCGACGAGGTCTTCCGCGGCGGCGTGCAGGTGACCAAGTCCGACAAGGAGCTGCAGGCGTCCGAGGCGCTCGCGGGCAGCGGCCACAAGGAGGCGCCTGGCGAGCACCCCGGCCTCGACGGGATCGAGTTCACCGTCACGAACCGCTCGGCGCACAAGGTCCTCGTTGACGGAGAGTGGCGCGAGCCGGGCGAAGCCGTGGCGACGCTGACCACCGCATGGAACGACGAGGCCGGCGCCTACACCGCGCAGACCGCGGCCGACGCCCTTCCGTACGGGACCTACGACGTGCGGGAGACGGCGACGAACGGGAGCTACCTGCTGACCGACGGCGAGCCCCGCACCTTCGAGGTCCGCGCCGGCGGCGAGATCGTGTGCGCCTCCGCGGACGGCGCCGCGCTCGAGTTCCGCGACCAGGTGGTGCGCAACGACCTCGAGCTCTCCAAGAAGAGCGAGTCCGACAACGCCGGCCTCATGGTCCCGTTCGCCATCGAGAACGCGGCCACCGGCGAGACTCACGTGCTGGTCACGGACCGCAACGGCGACGCGTCAACCGCGAGCAGCTGGAACAAGCACTCGAGGGACACCAACGCCAACGACGCCCTGCTCGGCCATGAGGGCCCGATTGCTGTCGCCGACATGGACCCGAAGGCCGGCATCTGGTTCTCGCTCGGCGAGGACGGTTCCTCGGCGCCGGTCGACGACTCGCTGGCGGCCCTGCCGTACGGCGCCTACACCATGACCGAGCTGCGCTGCGATGCCAACGAGGGCCTCGAGCTCATCACGAGGAGTTTCTGGATCGATCGCGACTCGACGGTCGCGAAGGCCGTGTGGATGGGCCTCGACGACCAGGAGAGCCCGCGCATCTCCACCACAGCAAAGGACGGGGCGGACGGCGACAAGGACGTCTCGGCCGACGCCGAGGCCAAGGTCGTCGACGCGGTGGCCTACGAGGGGCTGAAGGCCGGCGAGGAATACGAGCTCTCGGCGACCCTCGTCGACAAGGCGACCGGCGAGCCCGTGGCCGACGCCTCGGGCAAGCCCGTGGGGGCCAAGGCCGAGTTCGCGCCCGCGATCTCGACGGGCAGCCAGGACGTAGAGATCTCCTTCGACGCGAGCCTGCTCGGCGGCCGCGACCTGGTCGTGTTTGAGAGCCTTCGCAAGGACGGCGCCGAGGTGGCGTCGCACGCGGACCTCTCCGACGAGGGGCAGACCGTCCACGTCGCCGTCGAGGTGGGCACCCAGGCAGCCGACGCCGCAGACGGCGACCAGGTCATCGAGACCGGCAAGGCCAAGGTCGTCGACACGGTGGCCTACAAGGGCCTCGTCCCCGGCGAGACCTACATCGCCGTGGGCACGCTCATGGACAAGAGCACCGGAGAGCCGTTCCTCGACAAGGACGGCAACGAGGTGACCGCGCGCACGCCCTTCGAGCCCGAGGCGCCCTCCGGCACCGTCGAGGTGACCTTCGAGTTCGACACCGAGGGCCTGGCCGAGGGAGACGAGCTCGTCGTCTTCGAGAAGGTCCTGGACTCCGCCGGCAACGTCGTTGCGGCCCACGAGGACATCGACTCCGCCGAGCAGAGCGTCGTCGTGGACAACCCCGACACGCCCGAGGTGCCCGAGGAGTCCTACGCCAAGACCGGGGCCGACGCCCCCGACGGCACCGGCTACGCCGTGGCCGCAGGCATCGCTCTGGCAGCTGCGGCGGGTGCGGGCGGAGCGCTCGCGTACCGCAAGCGCAAGACGGCCGGCGCAAGCAAGGACGCGGCAGCCGAAGAGCCTGCCGACGAGCCGGAAGAGTAGCGGCGCCGCATCGATACCGAACCGGAGGCCCTGGGCGATCGCCCAGGGCCTCCCCTGCGAACGGGGGAGGACATGAACAAAGGGAAAGCCGCCACGGCACTCGCCATTGCCGTGGCGTTGCTGGCGCTGGCGGCGCTCGCCGTCCTGCCGCTGCCCGAGAGGAACCCGTACGAGGTGCACGAGGTGCCTGCTGCGGAAGAGGACGCGGCGATGGAGGCTCAAGAGACGGGAGGCGACATCGACTGGGACGCCCTTCCCGCCTCCGTCGTCGCTTGGGTGCGCGTGCCGGGCACGACCGTCGACTACCCGATCGTCCAGGGCCGGCCTGAATCGCCCGACTTCTACCTCACGCACGACGCCGGCAGCGAAAGATCAGCGTGGGGCGCTCCCTACATCGACGCCGGGTGCGTGCAGGGCGCCGAAAGCCCGCTCGTCATCGTCTACGGGCACCACATGTCCGACGGCACCATGTTCGCGCCGCTCGCGCAGTACTCGTCGCGCGACTTCGCCGAGGGGCACCGCACCATCCGGGTCTACACCCGCGAGAAGGCGATCAAGCTCGAGGTCTTCGCGGCCGACGTGGTCGACGCGAGCTCAGAGGGCAAGCGGACAGACTTCGCAGACGCGCCGGCGCTCGCCGCCTACCTCGGGGACAAATTGTCCCGGTGCGAGGTCGTCCTGGAAGAGCCGGCGGACATCGCGCAGGCCTGGGCCTTCGTGACGTGCAGCTACCAGACGAGCAACTCGCGCACCGTCGTCTACGCGAAGGAGGTGGAAGGATGGGATTCGCGCCCTTCGGAATAGGGCTCCTCATGGGGCTTCTCACGCTCACGGCCTACGCCTGCTGCGCAGCCGGCGACGACGATCGGGACTGAGCACGGCGCAAACAACAAGCAGCAACCAAACACAGCGCTCAAAGCCCCTCACAACGCGGCAACATCCATGCCTGTTGGTGTCCATAAGACGCCAACGCCCTCTGTCTGGTATGCGCCCGTCGCATACGGTGGGATAATTACGAATGAAGCAGATTCCACGCGAGAATTGCATCCCCTATAGAGAATGCAGCTCTCGAAACCAGGAGGAAAAGATGGACGACGAAACAGTCGATTCGGGCCATATGAAGAATAGTGGCCTTTTAGGCAGGTTGGCAGCTGGTGTTGCAGATGCCGCGGATGCGGGTGCAAAAGCCGTGAACGCCGGCGCCGAGGCGATCAAGGCCGGAGCAAAAAGGACCCACCAGGCATTCGGAGGCGAATACGGAGAGACATTCGAGGGGAACCTTGTCGCCGAGGACGGCTCGTACATCATGCCGGACCCCGCGCTCGACGAGCGAGAGTTCAACGAGATTCAAACCCTCGCGAAACGCTACGAGAAGCTCACCTCGCCCGGCGCCCTCGCGAAGGCCGGTAAGCAGATCGGCGAGGCGGTGCCCGCGCCCGTGAAGGACCTCGCCAATAAAGCCGGGAAGGCCGCGAAGGACACCCTCAATGGGTTGACCGAGCAAGAGCTTATGGCAAACGCCATCAAGGCGGCAGCGGAGGGATTCGGGGAACTCGAGAAGCAGGCGGCGAAGGCGAGCGTTAGCAGGGAGTACGTCATTTCCCGCATCAACGAGGGCAAGCAGGAGCAGAAGGTCTCCTCGCTCTCCGAGATATGCCTGCTGCGAGCCTACGATGTCGCCGCGGTCTCAGCGAACGAGAGGCTGCACCATATGGGCATAGCCCTCGTCGAGGGCGGAAGCACGGGCGCCGCGGGCTTCTGGGGCCTGCCCGCCAATCTCGCCCTCAGCATGCTCATCTACTTCAGGGCCGTCCAGTCGGTCGCCATGTTCTACGGCTACGACGTCAAGGACGACCCGTCCGAGCTCGTCATCGCGAGCGAGGTGTTCCAAAGCGCCCTCGCCCCCAAGGCGAAAGTCGACGCCGCGAGCGAGTACATCGGCAAGGTTCTCGTCTACGCGGAAGCGGCCGCAGTCAAGCAGACCGTGAAGAAGGGCTGGTCGGCGATGGTCGAGCAGGGCGGCGCCGCCCTCGCGATAGCCCAGATCCGCGCGCTTGCCCACGGCGCTGCCCGCAAGGCGGTCGAGAACGGTGGCAAGAAGGCGCTCGAGGCCGGGGTCTTCAAGAAGGCGCTCACCCAGATCGGGCAGAAGATGACGCTCGAAACCGTCGGGAAGATGGTCCCGGTCATCGGCGCGGGCTTCGGGGCGCTGTTCGACACTGCGCAGATGAAGAGGATCCTAGACTTCGCGGACCTCTTCTACCACAAGCGCTTCATCGTCGAGAAGGACCAGCGCGCCCGCGCCCTCGTGGAGAGGAGTCCCGAGCCGCCAGCGTCCGAGGACCCCGCGTACACGGGAGAATAAACCACCCGTTTAACGAATAAGGTCTCGTGCTCGAGCACGAGACCTTATCCGCTTTCCTGCTTTCCAAGGCTGCTTCCGCACGGTTTTCGCTTCCTCTTCTCACATCACCCACTTGAACACGGCGCGGAACAGCCAGACGAAAAAGCCCAGCGTGACCTTAAGCGCCGCCATGAGGAACCTACCAAGCCTCTTCATCGACGTCACCCCAATCTTCCTTGACCTTGCGGGCTCCCTCGTCGGCGCCCTCTTCCTTCTCTTCCGCGAGCAGCCTCGCCAGCCCGTCGGGCACGCCCGGGACCTCCGCCCTCCCCAGCGCGCGCTGCAGGTCCCTTATCTGCGCCTTCAGCGGTTTTGAGGGAGGGCCCACGTGCTCGCGGTAGCAAGCGCAAATTGCAGCCGCGTCGCACAGGTAGCCCCGCACCCGGGCGAACGCCTCGTCGCCGTCGAGCAGGACGCGGCGGGCGCGCCCGAGCTCGGCCTCCGAGGCCAGCATGAAGCGCCACCCGCGGGATCTGCGCGCGGCCGGGATGCCGTCCGCGGGCGCGTTGGCGCGCCAGTCGTCGCGCACCTGGTGCCAGTTCGCCGTGAGCCAGAGCCCCTTCTCGGGCTCGTCGCGCATCTCGAGCTCGAACTCCGTGAGCATGTTCGCGCCGGAGAACGGCGACCCCTCCGTGAACGAGAGCGTGTCGAACAGCGTCGTCCTGCCGCCCTCGTACTCTATCCTCACCATCATCTCCGGCCCCTCTCCCTGCGCTGGTCCCGCTGGGCCCGCTGTCGCTCGGCGGCGAGGATTCGCTGTTGCTCGTCCTCGCGGCGGCCGTCGCGAGAGTTTACTTCGGCAGCACCGCGCCCGCGATCGTCCCCGTAGCGGGTCTTGAGCGGCATGAGCCCGTTCTCGGCCATGTAGTCGCGCGCCACCTCGAGGCGGCGGTACCCCTCGCCGCCCGCCTGGCCGCGGCGCTCGAGCGTCGCCATCCTGAGACCGAATTCCTCGATGGACTCGACGTCGAACTTCGCGCAGGTCTCGAGCGCCGAGGAGAGCCTGCTCAGCTCCGAAAGGTCGTTGAGCTCGAGGGCTCGCTCGGCGGCCTCGCGGATGCGCGCGGTGCTCGCGTCCGTGGGACGGTAGGCGCCCTCGCGCTCGAAGCGGCGGCGGAGCATCTCCTTGCCGTAGACGAACCCCAGGCGCTCGCCGCTGACCTTCTTGGACGGCTCCTCGGCCAGGCTGAACACCCAGTCGTCCCGCCGCGCCTTGGCCGAGTTGTCGGCGACGTGCACGCCAAGGGCGTCGAGGATGCCGAGGAACTCCGCCTCGTCGCGCGCCGTGGTCTTGGCGAGCGCGACGCGTGCGCGGATGTCGCCGACCCACGAGTAGCCGCCCGAGCGCATGATCTCCTTCTCGGCCCGGCCCAGGTAGACGCTCCTGCGGCTTCTGGGCCCGCCCGCGCCGGCCCGCCCGCGCGCCTTCGACGGCGATTCGGGCGCCCGGTCGTTGGAGAGCCCCGACAGCCCGCGCTCGCGCGCCATGTCCTGCAGGTCGCGGTTGAGGTCCTCGGGGTGCTGGGTCTGCATGCGGTAGCCGGTGCGGAGGTTGGCGTTGTTCACGACGATGTGCGCGTGCGGTATGCCGCGGGCGTTGTCGTCGTGGTACACGATGGCGATCTCGTGGTCGCCGAAGTGCTTGAGCGCCCACGAGCACGCGAGCTCGCGCAGCGCCGCCAGGTCGATGTCGTCGCCGGGGTCCGGCGACAGCACGAAGTGCTTGAACGTGCGCGCGGGCTTTCCCCTCCATGGGGCGTCCGTGCCGAACGCGGCGCGCGTGGCGTCCATCTCGGCGTCCCAGGCGCAGGCCTCCTTGGCGCCGTCTCCCAACGCGCCGGCGTCGCGCTCGTCGTAGCTCAGGTTGAACAGGTCGCGCGCGAGGGCGCGGCCTCCCTTCTCGAGGTAGCGGCGGATGCCTCCGGTCGAGCCGTGGCCGCTTATCGGCTTCAGGATCGGCATGGCGATCCCTCCACGAGCGAGTCGGCCCCGATGCGCCCGAGCTCCGCCGCCATCTCGCGGGCCGCGGCGTTCACGTCGGCGAGCTCGCGCTCGATCGTCGGGACGCTCTCCGCGACGAGGTCGCGGTCGACGCGCCCGTGGCGCGCGTGGAAGTTGATGAGGTTCATCGCGTGCACGGCCTGGTTGTAGTGGTAGCCCCACTTCGTGAGCTCCCGAGACATCGCCCACAGGGCCCTGCGGTCCACGAGTATGCGGTGCTCGTCTCCCGCGTTGGCCTCCGTCGACAGCGGTATGCGCACGAGGTAGCGCAGGTACTCCGACTTGCTGAGGCCGGCGCGCTCGCACCGCTCGCAGAGCGCGTCGTAGTCGCCTCCCTCCATGCGGAACGTGACGCGGCGCTCCTTGCCTTTGGCGGCGCCGGCTTCCTCTTCCATGGCGGATTCCTTTCCTCGGGCCCGGCGGGGGGCGGGCGCGTCTCTCTCGGGGCGGGGGGGATCCCCCGCAGGCGGCGGCCCGGCCCGGGCGCCGCCTCTGGGACCGGGCCTCGCGAAAGCGGGCTCCCGAACGGCCTGCGGCATGACGGGTCCGAGGCCGCCCGGTCCCCAAGTGCTATGGACGCCCGACGCGATGTCGGACGCCATAGGCTACTTGCTGGATTTCGGGCCTGAGGCCCTTCTGCGACGCTTTCGGGCATCGGTGCCCGCCTCCGCGTACGGCGCGGTCATGAGCGCCATTTCACGCAGCAGCGAGAGGTCGGCCGCGCTCGGGCTCTCGGGCGGGCTCTCGAGGAAATCGGCGACGAGCCTCGCTGCCTTGGAGATGCGCCCGTCGGGGCCGGCCTGCGTTTTGCTCTCGCTCCTCACGTAGTCGGAGAGCTCCCGCTTGGTGCGCCGCCAGGGCTCCATTGCGGCGTGCATCTCCGCCTGGCGCTCCTTCGGCATGCCCGCGAGCGAGCGCACCGCCTCGGCGCTGAGGTTGCCGCGATCGGCCTCGGCGGCCCACTCGGGCGAGAGGTCCTCGGCAATCCGGCGGGCCAGCCTCTCCTCACGCGCAATGGTCTTGCCGGAGACCTTGCGGCCCGTCTGCCGCTCGATGATGGCGGCCTTCACGTCGTCGACGCGCATGCCGGAGAGCGAGGGGTCCTCGGAGCGCAGGCGCACGGCGTCGCCCCTGAGCGCCTCGGTCGCGGCGGCGCGCTCGGTCACGGTGAGCGCGCGGGTGAAGTAGTTCGCTGCGTGGAGCAGCGTCACCGCCCGCTCGTCGTCGATGCCCTCTATCACGCGGCAGGGCATCCTCTCGTAAGCGGGGTCGTCCTTCGCGAGCAGCGCGTAGGCGGCCTTGCGCCGATGCCCGGAGACCATCTGCCACGAGCCGTCGCCGACCTTTCGCACGAGCGGCAGGTCGGTGAGGCCGTCCTCGCGTATGGACTCGGCGAGCTCAGCTATCCCAGCAGGGTCCATAGAGTACGCGGCGTTCGCCGGGTGGTCGGCGATGTCGGCCACCGCGATCTCGGACACCGGGTAGCGCCCGCGGGTGCGCGACGCGCCGTCGAGAAGCCCCGTGATGGTGAAGCCCGCGGCCACCTGCCTAGGCGAGTTCACGGCACACCTCGTCTGCGAGCGCCTCGTAGTCGCGCGCGGGGCGGCTCCCCGGCTCGAAGGCGGCCACCGGCTTCCACTGCCAGCTGCCCTCGCAGACCTTGCTGCTCGCGTGGATGACCGTCTCGAACTGCTCGCCCGGGAAGAACCCGTCGAGCACGGCCGCGCCCGTGGCCTCGGCGTTGGTCATGCGGCCGGGCACGCAGGTGCGCAGTATCTTCCAGCGGGGCGTGGGCATGCGCAGAGCGTCGGCGATGGAGCGCGTCGCCTCGACGGTGAGCGCCGTGCCGCGCATCACGGTGGAGTCGAGCTTCACGGGGATGACGACCATGCCGCCCTCCGCCGCGGCGAGGTAGGCGTTGAAGGCGAGCCTGCGCATCACGGGACTGCAGTCGATGAGGCAGACGTCGTAGGAGCCCGAGGCGTCGTCGAGGGCGAACTTGAGTCGCTGCTCGCGCAGGAGCATCTCGTTCTGGTCGACGAGGTCGATGGTCGAGGCCACCACGTCGAGGTTCTCCCCGGCAGCGTAGGCGACCTCCTCCACGGGCGCGCCGCCGTAGAGCAGCTCGACCGACGTGCGCCGCTCGGAGACGGCCCGGTCGTAGAGGCCGAAGAAGTCTGTGGCAGACGCCTGCGGGTCGAGGTCGACAAGCAGGGTCCGAAGGCCCCGGGCGGCGAAGATCGCCGCCAGGTTCACGGCGGTCGTCGTCTTGCCGACGCCGCCCTTGTAGTTGGAAATGGCTATCGTGCGCATGGGTCGCGTCCTCTCTAGCGTGGGGCGCGCCTCGGCGCATCCGGTCCGGCGCGCCCCGAGTCTCGGAGCGTCGGGACAAAACCGTACGGATTTGTCCGACAAGCGGAGTGTACCACGAAAACGTACGGATATGTACGCTTTCGTGGTACAAGGGGCGGATTCGGGGAAACCCGGCCCCGGGAGCCCGGGGCCGGGCGCGCCGCCTAGGAGAGCGGCTCCATCTCGCCGAAGCAGTTGACGTGGTGGCGCAGGAGCGCTCGGTTCTCCTTGACGACCATCATCGCCACCTCGTCGAAGCGGACCGGCGTGTCGGCGTAGTCGTCGCCGTTGCCGGCGAGCCACGTCGCCGCCAGCGCCTCGCGCAGCCCGCGCGCCCTGTGGGCCTCGGGGAAGCCGTCCGTCCCGATCCGGACCGTGGCGTCGACGAAGACCAGGGTCCCGTCCTCGTCCACCGCCACGAGGTCGATTCCGCCGATGCCCTCGGGCCCCTGCCAGGCCTCATCGACGATCTCGTAGCCCTTACGCTCGAGGAAGGTCCTGACCGCGCCCATCGCCTTTTCCTTCATGTCGTTCATGTCTTGCTCCTTAGACTCGGAGGCCCGCCCCTGTGGCGTGCCTTGCGCCGCGTGAGTCGCATGCGGCGCGGGCGCGCCGGCAAGGGAGGAAGCGAAGTCGGGCGTGGAAATAGAAGTATTCCGACGGCAGTTTTTCGCGTTGTTCGCGCGCGCAGCGCATGGAGCGAAGAACCCGAAAAAGTGTCGCGGCCCTTGCGGGCCGCCTGCCGGCGTGCGACCCTGCGCGTCCAAGGAACGCCGGGGCGGGTTTCGGATCGGAGGGGCGGAGGCGTGCGGCATGGAATCGGACATGGGTGCCGGGGCTTCCGGACATGGGATGCGATCTGTCGGCGATTGCTGGGGCGCTCGCGAGGGTTACGTCGGGACGTCGCGTGGAGGACGGAGGCGCGTTTCCGAGTCGCGGCGCCGCTACCCTAATCGGGACGGCCTCTCCCGTGCCGCTCACGGTCGATATGCTCACGGGGCCGCTGGCGGCGAGGCGGCTCTCCATGCGGAACGGCTACGGTGCTGCGCAGCACGTCCGTCGGAAGAAGGAGGACGGCTGTTGACGGGCATCAACGAGAAGGACGAGCGTCGCGAGCTGCTCGACGCGGTGGCAGATGCGGGAAGGCTGGCGAGGGGGCTGGACCAGCTGCTCGAGTCCATGGCGCACGCCGACCAGCTGGACCCTCTCGACGTCGAGGGCATACTGGCCCTGAGGTCGATAAGCGAGAGATGCGCCGAGCGCATCGAGGACGCCGCGCGCATCCTGGAGGCTGCAGAACGAGGTCTTTTATGCCGAGGGGCAAGAGCCTGTTCTCAACGCCGCCCGTCGAAAGGGAACGCTCCGCTCTCGGCGGGGAAGCCGTCGCGTTGCCCGCCCCGCCTCTTCGATTCAGGCAGGCGCCCGGAATTGGGGCGCCCTTGATCAGCTTAGCCCGTTGACGGTTTCCTCGAGCTCCACCATGTAGGCGACTATCTCATCGATGCTCGGGTAGCTGCCGAACAGCATCGGCCTCATCGAGGCGTAATCGGCCGCCAACTCGTCGAGCCTGCCCTTTGGAGGGGCGAGCCTGAGCGTGCCGGGCCTCGCGTCGGCCAGCTTGGCCCACGGAGTGCGGTAGAACTTCTCCTTGAACCTGACGACCTGTTCGAGGAGGCCGGGCTGCGCTACGGCGCGGCCGAGCACGAACGAGTGGCCAAGGCGGTACATGTCGTAGTAATGGCGGGAGTAGCGCCTGGGCATAGCCTTGCCCTCGGGCCTGTTGGCCTCCTGGTGCAGGATGGTGGCCTTCTCCCAGAACGTGCGCTCGGGACTCGCGGTGCGCACCGTGGTCGACAGCTCGGGCCCGAACGGAACCACGTCCGCCGCGTACGGGGCTATCGCCGCCTCCTCGGAGGGCGACCACGCCGCCATGGGCCCTATCTCCAGCTTGATGGTGTCGAGCGTGCCCGCCGACTCGTAGGAGCGCGGGTAGTCGAAGTACACGGTCTCCTCCTCCGCCCCGCACCTGACGGACGCTTCGGTGCCGAGGGACTCGGAGAGCGTGGCCCTGAGCTTCGGGGCAAAGGCGTCGGCCAGGAAGGCGTTCGCGCGCTCGATGCTGTCGGCCCTGAACCGCTCCTGCGCCGAGTTGCTGCGCGGCTCCCACGGTTCGTCCTCGCCGTAGCCCAGGAGTCGCCAATCGAGTATGAGGTCGATGTCCTCCGAGAAGCGCTCGATGAGCCCGAAAGCCTTCGACAGGCTCGTGCCGCCCTTGAACACCATGGACTCGGCGAAGCCGCTTCTGTGGAAAAGGTGGTCCAAGGTGTAGCACACCCAGAAGTCCTTCTCGACGACGGCCGGCGCGAGCGCCATCCTCTGCGCGGCGGCCTCGAAGACCAGCCTGCGCTCGTCGGCCGAGGCCCTAGCGATCCTGTCCATGCTTCGCCTCCCATATCTTCTTCGCGGCCTCGGCAACCCAGGAGGTGAGCCCCGCCGACTCTTCCAGGAACGCGCCGGCCTGCCCTTCCGTGAGGTTGCGCGCGAGCGTTCCGATTTCCTCGTCGCCCACGTTCTCGCGCCCGAGCGCCTTGAGGGCCTGCACGATGGTGCAGGTGATCTGCGAGCAGTCGAGCAGGTCGCGGTTGGCGCGGTGCCGGAGCTCGATATCGTACGGCCCGTACTCGTAGCGCTTGTACGGACCGCTGCTGACGTAGACGAGCTTCGCGGGCACCTGCGTGTCGAGGCCCAGCGCATTGAGCGCCGCGTCGCCGGACGGTGCGACGATCCACTTGTTGGCACGGGCGACGGCGCGCACGACCTCGTCGGCGCTGGCCGGCACCTCGGCGCCCATGAGCGCGCTGCGCTCCGGCGCGTAGTAGACGCCGCGGATGGCGCGGGCGATCCCTCCCTTTGCATGCAAGCGCCCGAGCGCGTTGGCAGCATTGCGTCGGCCTGCGACGTCAGAGAAGTCGGCGGCTGTGAAGGCCCTGCCGGCGCCGAAGCTCTCTATGCGCTCAGCGATGGCCTCTGCTTCTGTCATGGCGTTCCTCCTTTTTGATGAAAATAGTATATACTTTTTTCATCAAATTGCCTCTGATTGCCTTGGTTGCCCACGCATCGCGCCTGCGGTCCCTCGCCGCGCCGGCACGCGCGCGTGCGCCCGGAAGCGGTTGCGCCTCCCGATCGCGGCCCGGGATCAGCGCCGAGGCATCCCGAAGAGATCGTCGCCGGGCCCCTTCTCGCGCTTTGCGCGCCTTCCGGGCGGCGGCGCCTCGCCGAACCCGTTGAAGATCTCCATGACCAGGGCGAGCTGCCTTTGGAGGTCCGCATCGAGCTCGTCGGCGTCGCACACGGCGAGGAGCCGCTCCGCCAGGCTCTTCATGGAGTCGCGCAGCGCCCGTTGCGTCCGCGACGACGGCCTCACCGTTATCTCGGTCCCGGTCAGCCTCGCCATGATGTAGTCCTGCCTGCTCATGCCGCTCCAGGCGGCCATGTTGGCGATCAGCTCGTACTCCTCCGGGGTGCAGCGGAACGCCATCGTCTTGCTGCGCTTGCGGGCGCTGTTCTCGCACGGCATCCTATTCGCCCCTCAGCTCGGAGAGCGCGTCGGCGATCTGCGCGCGCTTGGCGGGGAAAAGGTGCGCGTAGCGGTATGTGATGTCGATGGCCTCGTGTCCCACGCGCTCGGCGATGTCGAGGGCGGAGAAGCCCATGTCGATGAGCAGGCTCACGTGGCTGTGGCGAAGGTCGTGGATGCGTATCCGCTTGACGCCCGACGCCTTGCAGCCGCGGTCCATCTCGTGCACGAGGAAGTGCTTCGTGAAGCCGAAGAGCCGCTCGTCGGGCGCCACGTCATCGCGCATCTCGATGAACTCCGCCATCTCGTCGCGGAGGAACGCGGGCATCTTGATCGTGCGCACCGATTTGCGCGTCTTCGGCTTCGTGATCACGTCCTCGCCGCGCAGCCGCTGGTAGGACTTGTCTATGCGCAGCTCCGACGTCTCCATCAGGAAGTCCGAGGGCGTGAGCGCCATGAGCTCGCCGCAGCGTACGCCCATCCAGTAGAGCACCTCGAAAGCGTAGAAGGCGAGCGGTTTGTCGGAGATGGCCTCCGAGAAGCTGAGGTACTCGTCCTTGGTCCAGAACTGCATCTCGCCGGCCTCCTTGCTGCCCATCTTGTCCACCTTGTGGACGGGGTTCTTCTCCAGGTTGTAGTAGCGCTCGGCGTGGTTGAAGATGGCGTTTAGCTGGTTGTTGATGATCCTCAGGTAAGTGGGCTTGAAGCCGTCGCCGTCCGCCCTTGTTGATCCAGTGAGGGAGTTCTGCCACCTGACGATGTCGACGGGCCGTATGTCGCACATGCGCATGTCGCCGAAGAACGGCAGGAGCTTGCTCTGGATGATGTTCTCCTTGGTGAGCCAGGTGTGCTCGCGGACCCTCGGCCTCACCTCCGCCTCGTAGACCTTGCAGAAGTCGGCGAAGGTCATGTCCATGGCGTCGTCCTTGAGGGCCTTGAAGTTCTTCTCCCACAGAAGCGCCTCGAGCTCGGTCTGGAAACCCTTCTTCGTCTTGTGCCTCTTGGCCCCGCGCGCGTCGCGGTAGTAGAACTGCACGTAGAAGAGGCCCGTCTTCTTGTCCTTATAGGCTGGCATCGTCCACCTCCGGGAAGTAGCGGGCCTCGAACAGGTCGCTGCGGACGCGTCCGCGGATCACCACGCGCCCAAGGGCCTCCTGCTCCTTGTTCATCTGGCGGATGACCTCGTAGGCGCTGCCTTTCTTGATCTTCAGGCGCTCCGCCACCTCGTCGGCGGTGAGCATGCTCGGCCTCGACGTCCTCGCAACCGGTTGTTCCATCTCGAACCTCCTGTCTATTCGTACACATCCGTACGCTGATATTCCCGAGAATAATCGTACGTATATGTACTGTCAATAGAATTGCGTACAAACTTGTACGCTTGTGATGAATCACGCTTTACAAGCTTCTTCGCTCTGCCGACGGGCGGCATCACAGCTGCCTCAATTCGCGCTTCCGCATGCACAAGTTCTGCCTGCCACCAATTCGACCTCATCGCAAAGTAGTAAATAGAAGATGTCCTATTAATACCTTATTACTACATTTTACTATTCTCTTACTACATACTGTGCTATGCTGCCATTGCTGCAGCGAAAGGAATACAGATGAAGTCATACAACGTGAAGGAGATAGCCGAGCTACTCCAAACGAATCCCGAAACGGTCAGGCGCTGGATTAGAAAAGGCAAGCTAGAAGCAACGAGAGGGTCTTCGCGTAAAGAAGGAAGCTCGGTCTCTTCCGCGGCTTTGCAAAAGTTTCTAGAGGACTCGCCAAAATACGCGGCCTCGGCCGCTGCGTTCATTTCATCGCCGGCCGCAATGGTTTCCGTCGGAGTGCTCACGGCAATCGGGGGAATAGCCGCGGCAAAAATGGGCACCGATAACGCTATCGAAAACGCATCGGTAGATACGGTCCAAATATGCGCATACATCAACAAGGAGACGGACTCGCTTAAAGAGTCCATAGCAAGGAAGAAGAAGACCATAAGCCAGCTAACCCAAGAAATTGAAAAGGATGAGCGAAGCCTTAAGGAGTTGGGAAAGCTGCTTGAACAGATTAAAGCCGGGGAGGCGGAAGAGCCGTCTCGATCAGAGAGGAGCGAGGGTGATGCAAGGCAAAAAGGACAAGATCAAGGGTAACGACCAGGCATTCGATGGCGTCAATGAGGACGACGCCCCTTCCGTCGAGAAAAGCCGCCTAAAAAGAAAAATCGGCATTGGGATAGCGACGGGCATTGCGGTCGTAGCCGCCGGAGTAGGCATTAGCTTGCTCGCAAACGGAAAACTTGACTTTCGCACGGCACTGCATACTTCGGCGGTGAAGGGCACAGAGGCCATCGCCGACGGAGCGTCCGAGGCTATTGCCCAGGCACCCAATCTACTCGCCGAAGAGCCTATTGCCGTAGACCCGAAGGTCGTTGACGTCGACTGGTTTATCCGCAAGCTGCCCGAGAGCTGGCACGCCTCCCAGGATGCCATCTCGTACGCCAACGCCATCGGTGTCAACCTCGCCGAGGGCCAGACTATCGTAAGACCTCAGACGAGACTCTATTGTCGAGTGGCGTAGCCCTTTCCTAAACACGTTTACTAATCGCAACAGAAACGGAGCATCGAATGGAACACAACCAGACAGCAATCGAAAACAAAACCCGCACCGGGCTTTTCGGTACCGAGAGCAGCAGTGAGGAGAAATGGATACTCCGTCTGTTCATAGCATTGCTCGCTTGTGCGGTGGCAGTTAGCGTCCTACACGCTATCGGCCAGATTATGCTCATCGCGCACATGTGCGCATAGAGAGACCAAAGGAGTCAAGATGAAGTACAAAGTTGTAATGCATTACCCCGATGGCACGGAAGAGGAAGATGACGAGCTCTACGACAGCGAAGAGCAGGCGGAAGAGGCGGGCAGCTACGGTTGTTCCTGCTATCGCGAGGGCGGAGAGATCCTCAACCTGTCTAATCCAGGAGATTATCCCCTCGATGAAGATGACGACTGTGATTTCGAAGTCATCGAGGTTGAAGACTAACCAAAAACGACAACAAGTTCGGCATTTCCCATTAGAATTGCGTACAAACTTGTACGCTGATAGAATGGTCGCCGATAAAAGCTACAGGAGGGCACATGGCGACAGGCGACAATATCCGACGGTACCGCAAGGCGAAGCGGATGACGCAGGCCCAGCTCGCCGATGCCGTGGGGCTCACCGAGGGTGCGATCAGGCACTACGAGAGCGGCATCCGCGCGGTGAAGCCCGAGCTGCTGGAGAAGATCGCGAAGGCACTCGAGGTCTCCGAGGGCGCGCTCAAGGACTACGGCGTCGAGACGTCGCAAGACCTCATGGCCCTGCTGCTGCAGCTGGAGGAGGGCTACGGCCTCGCGCCCAGCGAGGACGGCATGGCCCTGACGGTCGACCCCAAGGCGCCGCATGCCCCCAAGCTCGCGCAGTCGATCAAGTCCTGGGCGGAAAAGCGCGCAGAGCTAGAACGCGGCGAACTCGACGAGGCCGCTTACGCCGACTGGAAGGCCTCTTTCTGACATCTTCCCAGGTGAATTGACGCTTCCTTGCGAACAGCCTCCGGTTTTCCGGGGGCTGTTCCATTATTCCCGTATGAACTCTGCTCCCCAAAAGCCCTGTTAAGGGAATAATTACGTGCCCCAATACGGCAAGATACGCGGCGTCATTCGGCGGCATTCGGGGTCACTGAAACTGCGGAAACCGATTTTCGCGTTTTATTATTCCCGTTTGTTGACCTGGGAAAACGCAATCGAAAAGCACTTGAATCCGCTTCGCAGTTTCAACTTAGTTTCGGCCGCGCGAAATCGGCCCCCGGGGGACCCGAATTGTGAATTATTCCCGCAGGGCACCATTATTCCCGTACCGCCGAGTACTCCGCCGTACCGCCCAGTAGGGATAGACGGGAATAATTGGGTCGTTTTCCCAGGTAGAGATGCAAAAAGAAAGCCCTCGAACCGGAGGGTTCGAGGGCCATTATTCCCACTATTTCGCTGGTGGCTTTGTCCTGCGGCGATGCCGAAACAGTACCAAGCGGTACTCGGCAGCACCAAAACGCGAGTTCAGAAGCCAGTTCCCGTTATTCCCACTCAATG
Organism: Collinsella sp. LCP19S3_B6; assembly: GCF_052121815.1. NCBI lineage: Bacteria > Bacillati > Actinomycetota > Coriobacteriia > Coriobacteriales > Coriobacteriaceae > Collinsella > Collinsella sp. LCP19S3_B6. Next base: position 28,204 of record NZ_JBQKDN010000007.1, on the reverse strand, counting down.
GTCGCGGGCGGCTTGGACGTGATGTCATAGCACACGCGGTTGGCGCCGGGAACCTCGGCAACGATGCGGCCGGAAATGCGGGCCAGCACATCGTAGGGCAGCTTGGCCCAGTCGGCGGTCATGGCATCACTGGATTCGACGGCACGCAGGATGATCGGGCGCTGATAGGTGCGCTCGTCGCCCATAACGCCAACGGACTTGATGTCGGGCAGGACCGCGAAATACTGCCAGCAGCTGTGCTCGGAGTTGCGCTCGCCGGTCTGCTCAAACAGGCGCTGGTTGTAGGCGTCGAGCTCCTCGCGCACGATAGCGTCGGCGTTCTTGAGGATCTCGAGCTTCTCCTTGTCGACCGCACCGATAATGCGGATGGCCAGACCCGGGCCCGGGAAAGGCTGACGGAACACGATATGACCCGGCAGGCCCAGTGCCAGACCAAGCGCGCGGACCTCGTCCTTAAAGAAGTGATCAAGCGGCTCAATGAGGTCGAAGTGTACGCCCTCGGGGAACGGGATCAGGTTGTGATGGCTCTTGATGGTGGCCGTCTTGCCGCCCGTCTTGCGAGCGCCGGACTCGATGATGTCGGGGTAGATGGTGCCCTGAGCCAGGTACTTGACCGGCTTGCCATCGGTCTCGAGCTGCTGCGCCACGGCGAAGAACTCTTTCCAGAACTGAGTACCGATGATGCGGCGCTTCTCCTCGGGCTCGGTCACGCCGGCCAGAAGCTCGGCATAACGGTCCTCGGCGTGAACGTGGATAAAGTCGACATCGAACTGCTTGGTGAAGACCTCCTCCACCTGCTCGGGCTCGCCCTTGCGCAGCAGGCCGTGGTTGATGAACACACAGGTCATCTGCTTGCCCACGGCGCGAGCGCCCAGCGCAGCCACGACGGAGGAGTCGACGCCACCGGACAGGGCCAGAATCACGCGGTCGTTACCGACCTTCTCGCGGAACTCGGCCGTCATGGTCTCGACCAGGTTGTCCATGCTCCAGTTGGGCTCCAGGCCGCAGATCTCAAACAGGAAGTTGCTCAGCAGCTGCTGACCGTACTCGGAGTGCTTGACCTCGGGGTGGAACTGCGTGGTGAAAATCTTGCGCTCGGAGCACTCCATGGCGGCAACCGGGCACACGTCGGTGCTGGCGGTAACGGTAAAGCCCTCGGGCACCTCGGACACGGCGTCGCGGTGGCTCATCCACACGGTTTGCTTCATGGGCGTGGAGTTAAAGAGCTTGGCGCCGGCAGTGCGCGTAATAGTGGCGCGGCCGTACTCGCCCACCTCGGAGTGACCGACCTTGCCGCCGAGCGTCACGGCCGTGATCTGATGGCCGTAGCAGAAGCCCAGGACGGGAAGGCCCAGGTCAAAGATGGCGGGATCGATGGACGGAGCATCCTCAGCGTACACGGAGGCCGGACCGCCGGAAAGGATGAGCGCAGAGGCGTTCATCTCGCGAATCTCATCGGCCGAGATGTCGCAGGGAACGATCTCGGAATACACGTTGAGGTCGCGGACGCGACGGGCAATGAGCTGACCGTACTGCGCGCCAAAGTCGAGTACGAGGACCTTTGCGGAAGCATTTTGATCCATGGTTTTCCCCTCTTGTTGGCGGGGAGCCGGTGCCCGCCCGCGCGAATAAACGAGAATAACTGTCATAGTGTACACGTTATATGGGGTTTCTCGTCCCTCGCAGCCATCAGCGCACGGCAAACGCACGACCTGGGCCCCTATTTGACGGCAATTGAAGTGTTGCCAAACGTTACAGATGATGTAATACGTTTGAACATTGGACACCCTGTGCCACAATACTGCCGAACGACTCCGCCTCTGGGGCGGCAAATACGATAGGAACACCAACATGAAGCGCATCCTTCTCATCGCCACGGGCGGCACCATCGCATCGACCGAGGACGGCAACGGCCTCTCCCCCGCCCTAACCGGTGAGGAACTCGCCCAGAGCGTCCCCGAGATCTCGGGCCTCTGCGAGCTCGACGTCGTGCAGCCCATGAACATCGACAGCACCAATATGCGTCCGAGTGACTGGATGCGTATCCGCGACGTCATCGTCGAGGGTTATGCTGACCACGACGGCTTCGTGATTCTGCACGGCACCGACACCATGAGCTACACCGCGGCGGCGCTTTCTTACCTGATTCAGGACAGCCCCAAGCCCATCGTGCTCACCGGCTCGCAAAAGCCCATGGGCAACCCCTTTACCGATGCCAAACTCAATCTGTACCAGAGCCTGCTCTATGCGCTCGACGAGCATTCGCACGACGTCTCAATCGTGTTTGGCGGTGTGGCCATCGCCGGCACGCGCGCCCGCAAGCAGCGCACCATGAGCTTCAACGCGTTCATTAGCGTCAACTATCCGCCCATTGCCTACATCCGCAACGACCGCATCGTGCGCAACGGGCTCCACGGCACCCACCAGAATGAGAGCCCGGTTCGTTTCTACGACCGTATCGACCCGCGCGTGTTTGTCCTTAAGCTCACGCCCGGCGTGAATCCAGGCATATTGGACGCCCTGACCGATAGCTACGACGCCGTAATTCTGGAGACCTTTGGCATTGGCGGTATTCCCGAGTTTGGCGAGTCCGGCGAGTCATTCCAGGAGGCGATTTTCCGCTGGGTCGATTCGGGTCGCACCGTCGTTATGACCACACAGGTCCCCGAAGAGGGCCTCGATCTGGGTGTTTATGAGGTCGGCCGTGCCTACGCCGACCATCCGGGTATTTTGCGCGGCGACGATATGACCACCGAAACGCTCGTGGCCAAGACCATGTGGGCGCTCGGCCAGTCACGTGATGCGGCCGAGATTCAGCGCCTGTTCTACAGCCAGGTCAACCATGACCGCATCCCGATGGTGTAGCTAAAACAAAATCCGCCTCTTTGGGCCTTGTGGGGCACGTGGTACCTCTCGGAACGTGCAAAAAGCGGAGTTTTCAGCACCCGCCCCTTCCGGAAACGTTAAAACCGCTAGCTGTAAATCGCTTTTCGGTTCGATAGGCTCGTCCCACGCGTCTATTATTCCTCATAATAATGAATTTTGTGGATAATCCAAAACAGCAAGCATCGTATTTGCGCCTTCGGTTGCTGTCAATTTATTGAGGGATGCTGAATACTCGGGTTTTTGCACGCCGCCGTCGGGGGGACCCGTTCAGCAAACGACAAATCTAGCAAAAACGCCTACTCAATGCCCTCGAGAAGCTCTGACACCGTCATGCCAAGCGCGGGCGCAAGTTTAAATAAAATCTCGAGCGTGCTGTTTGCCGTTCCGCTTTCGATTTGATCGAGATAAGGTCGGCTGATTCCAACCGCCACGCAAAAATCGACCTTGGAGATACCAAGGGCCTTGCGCGTCCGCTCGACTCGCTCGCCAAGAATCTGTTTCGCATGTTCGTTCATGCAGACGAGTTTGAAATGGAGCAAAACAAAAACGTAAACTATAGTTTACGTTTCGCCCAATATACAGGAGTTTTCTATGTCGGGTTCTTCGGTCCGCATGTACCGAGCCACGCTTCGCACAAACAGCGCGCCGCCCAAGCTCGTCGTCGTTGAAGCAGAATGCCTTTCGCCCGATGAGCGCACAGCATTTGCATTGCTATCAAGTCGCGTCGCCGCCGTTTTGGTCCCTTGCCCAGCGCAAGGTGAACTTGCCATCCAATGCCAAGCGCACGGCTGCTCACTCAATCAGGCTGCCGTAATCACAACCAGCCAGTGTGGCCTGCCCCTTCTCTTGGAAGCCGGTATCGCGCTCTGCCTTCGCGGTGCCGGATACGAAAACGAGGCCGCCGCCGATGTGGTCTTTCAACCACGATCGAGCGGCGGCCTCGCAGCAGCCATCGAATATGCTTGCAGGCTCGTTGCCTAAAGGCGCAAGCTAAAAGCCCAGGCCAAAGCCTGTGCCGGTAATCGCCGAATACATAAAGTAGACGTTAATTACGTTGAGGAATACGCCCGTGATGCAGCCGTTTCGCAGGTAGCGCTCGCACACGATGCGCGCCATGGCGGCGGAGTCCTCATTGTTCTTTGCCTGGCGTCCCGCCGTAAAGTACGTCGCCACGCTCAGCAGCAGGTTGAGTACCGGCAGCGCCAGCAGCTCGTAGCTCTTGCCCCAGCGCGTCACCTCACCGGCGGCGTTAAACTTTGTTGCCACCTCGGGACCAATGTTGGGGATTACAAACGCTGCGACCACCAGCGGAAGCACTGCAAGCACCAGCAGCGCGATGCCCATGTAGCCAGCTTTTTTTCCATATTTAAACATGCTCGCCGTCCTTACACGTTAAAGCGGAAGTGTACGACGTCGCCATCGGCCATGACATACTCTTTGCCCTCGATGCGCAGCTTGCCTGCAGCCTTGGCGCCTTGCTCGCCACCGAGCTCGATGTAGTCGTCATAGCCAATGACCTCGGCCTTAATAAAGCCGCGCTCAAAGTCGGTATGGATGACACCGGCGGCCTGCGGGGCGGTCGCGCCCTGACGCACCGTCCAGGCCTTGACCTCCATCTCGCCAGCCGTAAAGAACGACTGCAGACCGAGCAGTTTGTAGGCTGCCTGCGCGAGTACGTCCAGGCCGGGCTGCTCCAGGCCCAGGCTCTCCAGGTAGTCGGCCGCATCCTCGGGATCGAGCTCGGAAAGCTCGGCCTCGATCTTGGCGCAGATCGGCAGCGGCTTGACGCCATCGATGGGCGCCAGGTCCTCGTTGAGCATGTCCTCATCCACGTTGGCCACATACAAGATGGGCTTCATGGTGAGTAGGAACAGGCCCTTCGCAGCGGCGCGCTCCTCGTCGGTCATCTCCATGGACGCGGCGCGCTTGCCCTCGTTGAGCCAGGCGAGCAGGCGCTTGGCGACCTCAAACTTGGGCATGAGCTCCTTGTCGCGCTTGGCCTCCTTCTCGAGCTTAGGCAGCTGCTTCTCGAGCGTGCCCATGTCGGCCAGGATGAGCTCGGTCATGATGGTGTCGGCATCGCCGGCGGGATCGACGAACTCGCCCGTACGACCCACCTCACGCATGACGTTGGGATCCTTAAAATAGCGCACGACCTCGCAGATAGCGTCGGTCTCGCGAATGTTTGCCAAGAACTGGTTGCCCAGGCCCTCGCCCTCGTTGGCACCCTTCACCAGGCCCGCGATGTCGACAAACTCGACCGTAGCCGGCACAATGCGGCCAGGGTTGACAATGTCGGCGAGCTTTTGCAGGCGGCTATCGGGCACATCGACGATACCCACGTTGGGGTCGATCGTGGCGAACGGGTAGTTGGCGGCAAGGCCGGTCTTTTTGGTAAGCGCGGTGAACAGCGTCGACTTGCCCACGTTGGGCAGGCCCACGATACCGATGGAAAGGGACACGACAGCTCCTTTTGGTACAGGTACTTCAAACTGCATAAGTATAGCGCCGCCGCAGCATCCGGGCGAATCCGGACACCGCGGCGGCGCAAATGAAGCAAAGATTGGGGTAGCTGGCTAGTCCGCGAGCTTCTCCACCTGGTCGAGCATCTTGTCGAGCTTGGCCTTCGCCTCGGCTTTTACCTTTTGGGCCTCTTCGTGGGCTTTGGCCTTCTGAGCGGCCTTTTCCTCGGCTTCGGGGTCGACGACAACCAAGTTGGACGCATCGTGTTCGACCAGCTTGAGCGCATGTTCGGGACAAACCTTGACACAGGCGCCGCAGCCCAAGCAATACGTGGACTCCAACGCGAAGCGGCCGCTTCCCACCAAATCGCAGGCGAACGTGGGGCATACATTGACGCACTCGCCACACGACGTGCACTTGTCAAAATCGCACTCCGGCGTACTCACCTGCATGTTCTGGGCAAGCTCGGGATGGTTCTGCAGTGTCGAAAGCACCAGCTGCCGCCCATGCGTGAGCGAACGGCGACGCTTTGCCGTCGTGGTGCCGCACATGGTGTTGAGCGTGCGCTCCAGCTGGGTAATCTGGTGACGGTGGGCCTTCAACTTCTGCGTCACCGAGGCCAGCGCCGCCGTCGCCGGGTTGAGCTTGGTCACCGTCAGACCCGTCGTGCGGGCAATCTTTTCCATGTACTCCTTGCGCTCGTACTCGCGAAGCTTATGGCACTTGAGGCTCTTGGGGTCGATCTCCAGGCCCATACCCGTGCCAGACCACTCCTCAGCCTTCGCAATCGCCTCGCCCAGGATATCCTCGCCGCCGGTGTTGCGGCATTTATCGCACACGCCCAGGGGCAGGTACACACTCACGTTGGGATAGTCCGCCAGTACCGAGAACCAGGTCTCGGCCGTAATATCGCCCACGCAGGCAACGACGACCTCGTTCTCGCGCGGCATGCGCTTGAGGGCGCGCGTGCAGGTGACGTAGGCGGTCTCGTGGCTCGTTGCCGCCGAGACAATGTCGTCATACATGTTTTTGGGCGCCAGGCGCGGCGAGATGATTGCCTCGGTCGGACAGGCAGCGGCGCACAGGCCGCACTTGCGGCAGGAGTCGAGAATCTCGATGGAGTCTTCCTCGACCTCGATAGCGTTGACCGGGCACACATCCATGCACGCGGAGCAGCCACTCTTTTCGTTTTTGCAGGTCAGGCACGGAATGGTGTTGCCGCGCGGACGCTCCTTGTAGTCGGCAGGATTCCACTGCGGCGCCGACGGATCGAGCGCATCGGTCACACCGCCAAGCGGGTTTTTAAGAAAGTCGAAACCCTTGCTGATCTCGATAATGTCATCAAACAGATCGTGTTCCTGCGCCATGCGCGGCCCCTCCCTGAGCAGTGCAAACAAGCAAGAGATAATGATACGCCATCGGCCCACGCCTCGGGCAAATTACATGCGGCGCATCTTTGAGACAAATAGCCTATGGCCTATCGCCGCCTCGATTGCACAAGGTCAATCAAGCGCCAAGCTATGCCTCGCACATGAGCTGCACGAGCTTTTGTTTGGTCACCTTGGCCTGTTCGTTAGCCATATTGCGCTCGTTCTTAAAAGTTGCGTCCGCAACGCTCAGCAGGTCATCATCAGAAATCTCGCCAAGGCCCAGCTCCTCGAGTGTCGTCGGCAGACCAACGCGCCGGCAAAACTCGAGCACCTGATCAAGCTCGGGCGCGCGCTCCAAACGAAGCTGCACCACCAGGCCAAATGCCACGGCCTCACCGTGCATGGCCTTGCACTCGGGCAGAATCGTCAGGCCGTTGGCGATAGCATGCGCCAACGCCAAGCCACCGCTCTCAAAGCCGACGCCCGAGAGTAGGATATTGCACTCGATCAGGCGCTCAACCGCCGGCGATATACGACCCTTTTTAAGATCGCGCTTGGCAGCGACACCAAACTCCATAAGCGTGTCATAGCAGGCACGAGCCGCGACCAAGGCCAAGTGTCCCGGCGCGCCACCGTGCTCGTTGGCGCCGTGCGCCGCGGCGCACGAACGCGCCTCGAAATACGTTGCCAGTGCGTCGCCCATGCCAGCGACCGTCATACGCAGCGGGGCTGCCGCGACCACGCCGGTATCGACCACAACCAAATCTGGATTCTTTTCGAGCATCAGATAGCGGTCGAACGACCCATCCTCGTGATACAGCACCGAAATCGCGCTGCACGGGCCGTCCATCGAAGCCGCCGTGGGGCATACGCACAACGGCAGTTCAGCATAAAACGCAACGGCCTTGGCGATATCGAGCATCTTGCCGCCGCCAATGCCCACCACCATGTCGCAATACTCGGCCCGGGCTTCCTTGGCCATTTCGACAACGGCCTCTTCCGTACACGGACCGTTGTAAATCTTAAAGAACGGCTCGCTTAGATCTTCGTCCAGAAATCCATCGACGATCTGCTTGCGCAGCCGGTCCTCGGTGCCTTGGTCAAACAGGACAAAGGCGGAGCATCCCAACCACGACAGGTATCTGCCCTGACGCGAAAGTTCGCCCGGCCCCTGAACATACCGGCCGGGACCGCCATAAACCATAGGAAGCGCCATACGAGAATCCGCCCTTCATCAAACAACGATTGTTGCAAAGCCACCTGTCCCCTTGTGGCAACTTGGCGCATTGAGGACAGGTTAGATTGCACCATAGAAAAAGGGTCCCGCGCACAGAGCGCGAGACCCTTTTCAGAACAATGTGTGCCGATTAGAACGTGACCGGGGTGTCGGTGTAGACGCACTCGAGCAGCTGCTCCATCTCCTCCTGAGACGGCTGGCGCGGGTTGGAGCCCGTGCAGGCGTCGAGGATGGCGTTGGCGGCAACGTCGTGCTTCTTAGCCTCGAACTCATCGTAATCGATGATGGACTCGTCGGCCTTCACGCCCTTGGCACCGTAGTTCTTGATGCCCTGCGGGATGTCGAGCTTGTCGTTGAGGTCGCGAATCTCCTGGACCAGAGCCTCGACCAGCTCGTCCTCGGTCTCGCCGGCGAGGTGCAGGATCTCCTTGGCGATGAAGGCGTAGCGGCTCTTGGCGCGAGCGTCCTTGGCGTTGAACTGGATGACCTTGCCCAGGTACATGGCGTTGGCGCAACCGTGGATGATGTGGTCGCCCTCAAAGGCGGCACCGGTCTTGTGAGCCATGGAGTGGACAATGCCCAGCAGACCCGAGGAGAAGGCGATGCCGGCGATGCACTGGGCGTCGTGCATGTGCTGGCGGGCCTCATGATCGCCCTGATAGGACTTGGGCAGCCACTCGACGATCTCGCGGATAGCATGCAGGGCGTTGGCGTCGGTGTACATGGAGCCAGCGGTGGAGACGTAGGCCTCGATGGCGTGAGTCAGAGCGTCCATACCGGTGTGAGCGCACAGCTTGGCGGGCATGGTGTAGGTGAGCTCGGGGTCGACGATGGCGACATCAGGGGTGATGTTGAAGTCGGCCAGCGGGTACTTGATGCCCTTGGCGTAGTCGGTGATGACGGAGAACGCGGTGACCTCGGTAGCGGTGCCGGAGGTAGAGGAGATGGCGCAGAAGTGAGCCTTCTGACGGAGCTCCGGGAAGGAGAACGGGACGACTGCCTCCTCGAAGGTCTCCTCGGGATACTCGTAGAACAGCCACATAGCCTTAGCGGCATCGATGGGCGAGCCACCGCCAATGGCGATAATCCAGTCGGGCTGGAACTCGGTCATGGCCTCGGCGCCCTTCATGACCGTCTCGACGGACGGATCGGACTCGACGCCCTCGAACAGCTTGACCTCGAAACCGGCCTCCTTGAGGTCGGCCTCGACGTCCTGCAAAAAACCGCCGCGGCGCATGGAGCCGCCGCCGGTCACGATGATGGCCTTGCTGCCCTTGAGGTTCTTCACCTCGTGGCGAGCGCCCTCACCAAAGTACAGATCGCGAGGATTGGTAAAACGTCCCATACTGTGCCTCCTAAACAAGCCCCTCTTAGACTTGCGTATATAACGGAGCACCCGATTGGCTCCGTTAGGACCGTTTTGCGCGTTGCCGGCGATGACAATGCGCGATGTCTAAACGTCTCAACGCTCAGACAAACATTATTTTACCGTTCTGGTTGGTCAGTTATTTACCGAAAGCCGACAATGATGAAACGTTTTTTCCATCCCTGAAGAACCTTATGCGGCATTCATACTCCCAAGCTGGGCAAACGTTTTATCAAGGTTGACCACATATCCAGGGCAGGACTGTGCCCCTCCAAAAGACACACCGTTCGCCGCCAAAAATCGACCGTTTGCGGCACCGTGATACCACTCGGTCGTCCAAGGTGCCGACATTTGTGCGACATCCGTCTTCGTGGTGCAAAGGTGCATGTCCAAGTGCAGCACTCCCGATGTGCCTCATGCGGGTAAACTAGAACCTTATATAGAGACATTTGAACCCTAACCGCAGCAAAGGAGGCCCCATGGCATTCGATCCCATTCAAGAAGATTGCCATCGCCTCGTTCTTGAGGCCTTGCGCCGCGACAATATCCCGCTCACCGACGGCCCTGCCGTAGAGCGTCTGATGGAACAATTCACCCGCAACCCCGCGCCGCTCATCGTGCACGACCGCGACCGCGCCGGACATCTGATTGCCAAGGTAGTCGAGGCTGTCGACTACCGCATTCCCTTTATCCCTGACGATACCCAGGCAGAGCAAGAAGAGACCGCTGCCGAAAACATGCTTCGCGAGGCAGCCGCACTCGACCCGACCAACTGGGACGCTCAGCGCATGTTGACCGCCCTCACCGCTAACTCCAACGAGGAGTACGTACAGTACTTGGTATCCAAGCGCGATGAAGTCGAGCACGACCTGGCACTCAAGATCGCCTCGGCGCAGGACCCCTACGAGCGCGAGGCCGCAGGCGACCTTACACGCCGCCCCTACCTGCGCTGGCTTGCCGCCCTTGCGTCGCGCGCCCTCATTAGCGGCCGTTACCGCCTGTCGCTCGAAACCGCAAACCGCAGCCTGGACTTTGCCCCCAACGATCCGGCCGGTGTCCGCCACACTGCGATGCTCGCCATGGCAAAACTCGAATACCCCGCCGAGGAGCTCAAACGCTTTCGCTCTGCCCACTCCGTCCCCTATCTTGCCAACACGCCGCTGCGCCGTCGTCCCAAGGACGCGGAGCGCGACTTAGACCCGTGGACGCTCATCGCGCTGATGAGCGCTGCCTGGCGCGAGCTGGACTACGAGGGCGCCGAACACTACTTGCGCATCCTTGCGCGCTCGTGCCCGCACGCAGCCGAGGCGCTTTACTTTCAAACCGAGTTTCCCGATGGCGTCTATGCCCGCGTCAACGTGGGCGTGGGCTCCACCGACGAGCTTGTCCTTGCGCTGTCCGAAGCGACGCCGGTACTGCAGGAGGGCTTGGGCGCCCCCGACAACGCCAGCTTTGCTGCCTGGGTCGCCACCAACGATATCGTGCGTTCCCAGATTGACGAGCGCATCCTGCGGGCGGCCGAGCAGGGCTTGCCGTTTAAGGGAGGAGACCTCTAATGGATCCGAGCGTCTACATCCCCGCCTACCTGGAGCGCGCCTACGTTGCGTCGCACCCCGAACTCACCGATGCAGCACGCGATCTTGTCCATAACGACGTAAGCGTCAACCCCCATAAGTATGCGCAGACCGAGCATGCCCAGGCACTGCTTTCCTATGCCGGTGTTCACCGCCACCTGCTCGACGAGCTCCATCGTATCGAGGATATGGGCAGCGATGAGGAGTTTGAGCAGACGCGCAACCGCCTGTTCGACGATATGCGCGATGAGCTGCTCAAGATCGTCCGCGTCGATGCGTGTGTCTTCGATGCCCAGCTGCTTGCCATCATTTTGGCGGACACGCCCGTCGACGCCTGCCTGGGCGACCTGATGAAGCTCGAGGCGACCACAGCCGATTACCTACGGCAAAGCGTGCCCGGATTCGACATGGAGGCTCCGCACTACTGGGCCAACAAGGTGCTGGCAGACGGCGTGACGGCGGCCGATCTCACCGTGAGCGAGCCGGCGCTTATCGGATGGCTCCACACGCTCGAGGCCATCTCGCAGCTGTGCATGGCGAGCGCCCGCTACCGTGCTGCCGTCAACTATTCTCGCCGTGTTCTTAAGGCGGAAGGCTATCCCACCCGAGCTGCCGGCACCGTGCTACTCGCCCTCGCTCGTCTGGAAGACGAGGACGGCTTTTTTGCCCTGGCCCACCAGCTCGAGGAGCAGATGGGGGCCGATGCCCTCGAGAACTCCCCCTGGTACCTACTCGCCCGCACGATCCTGCTGTTCAAAACAAACAAGATGCGCCCGGCGACACGCGCCCTGCGTGAGTTTGCCAACCGCTGCGAGGGCGGCGCGTTCTTTTTGCTGAACCCCATGTATCAGACGCCGTACCTTCCCTGCCGGCCCGAGCCGCACGACCCCTGGGACCTTTCGCACCAGGCAGTTTGGGAGGCCGACGGTATCATCTCGGATACTCCCGACTTTGCCCCCTGGGCCAACGCTTGCGAAGACGTATCGCAGCTTGCCCAGGAATTTGCGCGCCGTTATGGCTTTTAACGGCACGATCGCCACGACCATGTCATTCACGTTAGGAACGGCTTCATGAACTTCCGCTCATCTCTCGCCTGCACTTCGAGCGATATCGCCCGCTGGGGGCTGCGCTCCATCCTTAAGCGCCAGGGCGGCGTACTCCCCGGCCGCATCGCCATGAAGATCGACCCCGAGCTGCTAAGCGACCTCGCGAGCCTTGTCGACCGCAGCGTGGTGGTCACCGGCACCAACGGTAAGACCACTACCTCCAACCTCATCGCCGACGCCGTTGCCGCCAGCGGCGCCACCGTGGTATGCAACCGCGCCGGCAACAACATGGAGCCGGGCGTGGTGGGTGCCCTGCTCGAGGGCCGCAGCGATCTTAAGCGTGCCGACAGCAGCAAGCGCGTAGGCGTCTTTGAGTGCGACGAGCTCTACACGGTGCGCGTCTTGCCCAAGCTCAAGCCAACGTACTTTGTGCTGCTCAACCTGTTCCGCGACCAGCTGGACCGCTACGGCGAGATCGACCACACCCAGGACGTCATAGCCCACGCGTTGGAGCTTTCGCCGGCAACGACGCTCATCTATAACGCCGACGACCCGCTCTGCGCCTCAATCGCCGCACGCGTCCCCAATGTGAGCATCGCCTTTGGCATCGACGGCGCCACGGGCACCGAGTCCGATCGCATTAGCGACTCGCGTTTTTGCTCGCAATGCAACGCGCCGCTGAAGTACGACTATGTGCAGTACGGCCAGCTCGGCGCCTATCATTGTCCTTCGTGCGGTTGGGGTCGCCCCGCGCTGGTCCGTCGCGTGACAGGCGTTGAGCTCGGCTGCGACGGCTACGGCTTTGACCTGGCCTTTGGACCCGAGGCAAAAGCGCCCGCAACGCACATCGCCACGCGCTACAACGGCCTGTACATGGTCTACAACGTTGCCGCCGCCTTCTTTGCGGCGCGCGAGTTGGGCGTGGACGCAGTGCATCTGCAGCCCACGCTCGATGCCTACGTCCCCGCCGGCGGACGCATGGGCCGCTGGGAGATTGCCGGCCGTACCGTCGAGGCAAACCTGGCCAAAAATCCCGTGGGCTTCGATCGCCAGATCCAGTCCATTAAAACGGCAGGCGGCAGACTCTGCGCCTTCTTCCTGAATGACAACGACGCCGACGGCCACGATGTCTCGTGGATCTACGACGTCGACTTCGAGCGCATCGCCGATACCCCAGGGCTTATCGCCTTTGCCGGGGGTACGCGCGCGCACGACATGCAGGTGCGCCTGAAGTACGCCGGCATCGACGCCGCCATCATCTCGAATATCGAGCAGGCGATCGGCGCCGTGGCAGATGAGGCAGCCGATGACACCTTCTATGCCGTCGCCAATTACACGGCATTCCCGCCGCTGGTCAAAGAGCTCGACGGACTTAAAGACGCCGATGCGAGCTCGGTTGCCTCCTGCGCCGTAACACGCACCGATGGCAGCGCCGTCCCCACCGATATTGCGCCGGTCGAGCTTCCGCGCCCGCTGCGTATCGTCTATCTGTATCCCGATGCCCTCAACCTCTATGGCGACGGCGGCAACGTCATCGCCCTCGAGCGCCGCTGCGCCTGGCGCGGCATTCCCGCGCGCGTGGACGAGGTCCGCATGGGCGAGACGCTCGATCTTACCGACGCCGACATCGTCATGATGGGCGGCGGTGCCGACCGCGATCAGTTGGCTGTGGCACACGAGCTGCTCGCTCAAAAGGACAAGGTTGCGACATATGTTGAGGACGGCGGCTCGTTGCTCGCTATCTGCGGCAGCTATCAGCTGCTCGGTCGTTCGTACTATATGGGCGAGAATCGCATCGAGGGTCTAGGTGTCATCGCCGCCGAGACCGTGCGCGGCTCCGACCGCCTGATAGGCAACGTCGCCGTCAAGACCGACCTGGCACCCGAGCCCTTTGTGGGGTTCGAGAACCACGGCGGCCGCACCCTGCTCGATGCAGAGGCCACGCCGCTCGGAACATCTGTCGTCACGGGCACCGGCAACAACGGCGACGATGGCTTTGAGGGCCTCATCTACAAGGGCGTCATCGGCACGTACCTACACGGACCGGCACTGCCCAAGAACCCCGAGCTCGCCGACTGGCTCATCGCCCATGCCCTCGAGCGCCGTGGCGATGCACAGGCCGCCGCCCTGCTGCCGCTCAAGCCCCTCGACGACACCTACGAGCACGCCGCCCACGACGCCGCGATGAAGCTCCTCCCCTAACGCCCCGCCACCACAAAGGGACAGGCATCTTTGTGGTGGTTTTTCAGTTTGCCAACGATATGTGAACGAATAAAAAAGTCTGCTATACTCTTTCCCGCTGTCCCCATCGTCTAGCGGCCAAGGACGCCACCCTTTCAAGGTGGATATCGCGGGTTCGAATCCCGCTGGGGGCACCATTTGAGACGAGAAGCCCGTTACCCCCGCGGTGACGGGCTTTTTTCTACCCAACGCCGGGATTCGAACCCGACAGGGTGCGGAGCTGAGGAAACGCGAAGCGTTTTCCAGCGCAGCACGCAAGGAGCGGAGCGACGCAGCGAAGGCGGGCGGCGCCAGCCGCACGCGGATATCCCGCTGGGGGCACCATTTGAAACGAGAAGCCCGTTACCCCCGCGGTGACGGGCTTTTTTCTACCCCAACGCCGGGATTCGAACCCGACAGGGTGCGGACCCCGGCAAATCGGCGGCAAAACGGACTCCAAAGCGTCCTTCGCAATCAAAAAGCCAGGGCCCGCGCGATGCGGACCCCGGCTTAATACCGTGACGATATGTTGGCTATGCCCTACACGTAGAACAGGATGTCGTCGTAGGTCGGGACCGGCCAGTAGTCGGCGGCCACGATCTCCTCCATGGCATCCACGGAGGCACGCAGCGTATCCATAGCGGGAACGACCTCGTGTGCATACACATTGGCCTGCTCCTGGCCATCGAGAGCCTCGGCCTTCTGATGCACGGCGTCGAGCGCCTTGATGGAGTCGTTGATGGCGGTGATACCGTTGCAGAGCTTGTTGAGCGTGTTCTGCTCGCACTGCATGGCGGCCTCAGCACCGGCGGCACGAATTGTCTCAAGGCCCTTAGCGACCTTGGTGGCATAGGCGGTAATGACCGGACGATAGGTACGACGTGCCTCGCGAATCATCGTGGTAGCCTCGATGTTCATGAGCTTGTTGTACTTCTCGAGCTTGCAGTCGTAGCGGCACTGAGCCTCGGCCTTGGTCAGAACGCCCGTCTCCTCAAAGAGCGCGATAGCCTTATCGGAAACAAAGGCGGGAAGAGCGTCGGCCGTGGTCTTGTTGTTGGCAAGGCCGCGCTTCTCGGCCTCGATGGGCCACTCGTCGGAGTAACCGTCGCCGGAGAACAGGATGCGCTGGTGATCGGTCAGCACCTTCTTACAGTACTCGAGCGCGGCGTCCTGGAACTTATCCTCGGGCGTACCCTCGAGTGCGTCGGCGAAGGACTTGAGCGACTTGGCCACGGCGGCATCGAGCACCAGGTTGGAGTCGGAGACGTTCTGCTCGGAGCCGCAGGCACGGAACTCGAACTTGTTGCCGGTGAAGGCGAACGGAGAGGTGCGGTTGCGGTCGGTGTTGTCCTGCATCAGCTTGGGCAGGGTATCGGCGCCCAGGTCGAGCACGCCGCGCGTGGCATGGACGGAAGCCTTGCCATCGATGATCTTCTCGACGACCTCGGTAAGCTGGTCGCCCAGGAAGATGGACATAATCGCCGGAGGAGCCTCGTTGGCGCCCAGACGATGGTCGTTGCCGGCCGAGGCAACGGAGGCACGCAGGAGCTCCTGGTAGTTATCGACGGCCTCGATCACCGCGGTGAGGAAGACGATGAACTGCAGGTTGTCGAGCGGGGTGTCGCCCGGATCGAGCAGATTCTCGGACTCGGTGCCAAGCGACCAGTTATTGTGCTTGCCCGAACCGTTGATGCCCTCGAAGGGCTTCTCGTGCAGCAGGCAGACCAAATCGTGGCGGGAGGCGATGAGCTTCATCTTCTCCATCATGACCAGATTCTGGTCGATGGCCTCGTTGACCTCGCCATAGACGGGGGCGAGCTCATGCTGGCAGGGAGCGACCTCGTTGTGTTTGGTCTTGGCGGGAATGCCAAGCGCCCACAGCTCATCGTCCAGGTCCTTCATATAGGCCGAGACGGTGGGGCGGATAGCGCCAAAGTAGTGCTCCTCGAGCTCCTGGCCCTTGCAGGGAGCAGCACCAAAGAGGGTGCGGCCGGTGATGACCAGGTCCCTGCGCTTGCGGTAAGCGTCCTTCTTGATCAGGAAGTACTCCTGCTCATCGCCCACGGAAGGAACGACCTTCTTGGGGGTCTTACCAAACAGCGCCAAAACGCGCTTGGACTCACGCGAGAGCGCGGTCATGGAGCGCAGCAACGGGGTCTTCTTGTCCAGGGCCTCGCCCGTGTAGGAGCAGAAAGCCGTGGGGATGCACAGGACATCGTCCTTGATAAAGGCGGGGCTGGTGGGATCCCAAGCGGTATAGCCGCGGGCCTCGAAGGTGGCACGCAGGCCGCCGTTGGGGAAGCTGGAGGCGTCCGGCTCGCCCTGGATGAGGTTCTTTCCCGTAAACTTGGTAATAGCGGTGCCGTCGTGGTTGGGTTCGAGGAAGCTGTCGTGCTTCTCGGAAGTAATGCCCGAAAGCGGCTGGAACCAGTGCGCGTAGTGCGTCGCGCCCTTGGAGATGGCCCAAACCTTCATGGCATGGGCAACGGCGTTGGCCACATCCAGGTCGAGCGGCTCACCGTCCTCGAGGGTTGCAGCAAGGCGTTTCCAAATGTCCTTGGGGAGGTAGTCCTTCATGACTTCCTCAGAGAACACCATGGTCCCGAAGCGGTCAGTAAGTTCGGCCATACGGAACTCCCTTCGTATCGGCACCGCGTGAGAAGCGGTGTTGATTACTAACGAACGAGTCATAGCTTAGACTCGACGTGTTTCCGCGACATTACCGTTATGTTGCCGTCGCGAAACTAATCAATGAGGTTACCGCATCGCGGCGATGTTGCCACCCTCAACAGTCAATCAACTGTATAAATTGCAGACCTCTCCGCATGGTTTACGGGTAGTCTTTTTGGGACGGGGCTTTTTTAGCTGCCCTATTTAAATATGGTCTCAAGCTTTGGAGGCGCCAGATTGGGTAGCTAAAAAAGCCCCGTCCCAAAAAGACTACCCTGCGTACCTGGTTGATGGGGTAAAAAAGCTCCAAATTAGCTACGCTGTTATAGGGAATGCCGATAGCGAAACATCTTCGATTGATATTTCCAAATAGCGAGTAAAACTCCACCGTAGCGCAGCGGTGCTGTAGAATCCTTACAACACATCACGCTAATGTATCTAAAGGAGCACGATATGCGCGTCGACGAGGTTTTTAAGCAGGCAGCATCCCAGGGCACCACGCCCGTTTCGTTTGAGATGTTCCCGCCCAAGGGCGAGCTTACCCTCGACACGGCTCGCGAGGTGGCTGGCAATCTGTGCAAGCTTTCGCCGAGCTTTGTCTCGGTCACCTGCTCGGCCGGCGGCTCGGGCAACGGCTCCGCCACCGCCCCCATCGCGCATATGATTACGAGCGAATTCGATACGCCCTCGGTGGCGCACCTCACCTGCGTTGGCCGCACGCATGCCGATATCGCTGCCAAGATCGACGAATACCGCTCCGCCGGCGTAGAAAATGTGCTGGCCCTGCGTGGCGATCTTCCCGCCGGCGCGAGCGAGGATAACAAGCCCGCCTCGGACTACGCCTACGCCCGCGACCTCATCCCCGAGCTCGTCGACGCCGGCTTTTGCGTGGGCGCCGCAGCCTACCCCGAAGGCCACATTGCCTGTGAGAATCTCAACCTCTCGGTCGAATATCTCAAGCAAAAGCAGGACGCCGGCGCGAGCTTCTTTGTGACGCAGCTCTTTTTTGATAACGAGTGCTTCTACCGTTTTCGCGAGCTTGCCGACAAGGCCGGTATCACTGTGCCCATTACCGCAGGCATCATGCCGTTTATGGGCAAGTCGCAGATCAGCCGCATGGTCTTTATGTGCGGCGCGTCGCTGCCCTCCCCCGTCATCAAGATTCTCGCCAAATACGAGAACGACCCCGAGAGCCTGCAGGCAGCCGGTGTAGATTATGCAGCCCGCCAGCTTTGCGACCTTAAGGAGCACGGTGCCGACGGTCTGCACCTGTACACTATGAATCGTCCTGCGATCGCCGCAACCATTATGGAGCGCCTGGGGTAATGGAAAAACCGCACATCGATACAGCTTTTGGTGAAGTGCCGGCCGACCTTGCGTCGCCGGCGCTCTACCGTATCGATGATGCCCACCATCCCCGCGTCGATCGTGCCGAGATGCTGCGGTATCTGGGTTACGGCGGCCAGCAGATTGAGCCCGAGCTGTCGCAGCGTATTGAGCTTGTCGTTGAACGTTTGGAACTGGACATTGAGCCCCGTGGCGTGCGCCGCGTATTTGCCGTCGATGCCATGGGCGTGGACGAGCAGGGAGAGCCCAGCATCCGTCTGGTTGGAACCAACGTTGAGCTGCGCGGTCGCGATATCTATCGACATCTCAAAGACGCCCGCTTTGCCGCGCTCATGGCATGCACCCTCGGCATGGACGCCGAGCGTCGTCTGCGCACCACGGGAGCCCAGCAGCCCCTAGAGGGAGCCGTGCTCGATGCCGCGTGCTCCGCCTATGTGGAAGCTGCCGTCGAGCAGATGGACCAGCAGGTCAAGGCTGCGGCCGCCGCACACGGACTCGCCGGTAACTGGCGCTTCAGTCCCGGCTACGGCGACTGCCCGCTTACGGCTCAGCGTTCAATCGTGGCTGCACTCAACGCCACGCGGCTCATCGGGCTTACCGTCACACCTACCAGCCTGCTCATGCCCACCAAGAGCGTGACCGCGGTGATCGGTCTGTTTGACGGCGAGGTCCACGACGCCCAGAGTCGCCCCACCTGCAATATCTGCCGCATGCGCGAGCACTGCCGCTTCCGCGCCGCCCACACCACCTGCTATTCCAGCCATTAGGAGCCCCCGATGTTTACTCCGCTTATCACTCATGATCTGGACGGCACCGCGCTGGCGGCGCCCGTTGATGCTGCCCGCCGCAAGGGCGCCACGTACAAGACGCGCACGATCGACGACCTTTGCATTAAGGACGATCGCCTGCGCGCCGCCATCGAGGGCACGGGGCACCTGCTGTTCGACGGCGGCATGGGCACCATGCTGCAGGCGGCCGGCATGAAGGCCGGCGCCCTGCCCGAGCTGCTCAACTTTGAGGAGCCCCGGGTCATTACCGATATTCAGCGTCAGTATGTCGAGGCCGGCTGCGATGTGATCACCGCCAACACCTTTGGCGCCAACGCCCACAAGCTCGACGGTGCCGCCACCGTGGCAGATGTCTTTGCCGCCGCCGTCGCCTGCGCCCGCGCGGCCGGTGCCCGCTACGTCGCCGGCGATATCGGCCCCATCGGTGCGCTGCTTCGCCCCTTGGGTACCCTCAGCTTCGACGAGGCCTATGACCTCTTTGCCGAGGAAGTGCGCGCTGGCGTCGAGGCGGGTGTGGACCTCTTTATTATCGAGACCATGACAGATCTTGCCGAGATCAAGGCGGCGGTCCTTGCCTGCCGCGAGAACTCCGAGCTGCCCGTCTTTGCCACCATGACCTTTGAGGAAGACGGCCGCACCTTCCTGGGCACGAGTCCCGAGGTTGCCGCTATCACGCTCGACGCCATCGGCGCCGACGTCCTGGGCATCAACTGCAGCCAGGGACCGGCCGAGCTCCGAGGGCTCGCCGCACGCATGCTCACCGTTACCGACAAGCCCGTTATGGTGCAGGCCAACGCGGGACTCCCCCACGTGGACGACGACGGTAACACCGTCTTTGACATCCAGGCCCCCGAATACGCCAAGGCCGTCGCCGGCATGATCGCCGACGGCGTGAGCGTCGTGGGCGGTTGCTGCGGAACCACGCCGGCGCACATGGCAGCGCTGTGCACGCTTATCGATACCCACACGCCCAGTCCGCGCCACCGCAAGCCCAGCATGTCGGTCACAAGCGCCCAGACCGTGGTGGACCTCCCCTGTGACGGCCACAAGATCGCCGTCATCGGCGAGCGCATCAATCCCACCGGCAAAAAGCGCCTGCAGCAGGCCCTACGCGACGGCGACCTGGACTACGTCGTAAGCCAGGGCATCAGCCAGCAGGAGCAAGGCGCCGACATCCTGGACGTCAACGTGGGCCTGCCCGAGATCGACGAGGTCAAGATCATCCAACAGGTCACCGAGCAGCTCCAGGGTTCCACGCTGCTGCCGTTGCAAATCGACTCCACCGACCCCGCAGCCGTCGAGGCCGCCGTGCGCCGCTACGCCGGCAAGCCCATCATCAACTCGGTCAATGGCAAGCAGCAGATCATGGATGAGATCTTTCCGCTGGTCGCCCATTACGGCACCAACGTCGTCGGCCTCACGCTCGACGAAGGCGGCATTCCCGATACCGCCGAGGCTCGCTTCGCCATCGCCGAGCGCATCGTGGCCGAGGCCGCCCGCTACGGCATCGGACCGGACCGCATCCTCATCGACTGTCTGGTCATGACCGCCTCGACCAATCAACGCCAAGCCGAGCAGATTCTGCGCGCCATGTCCCTGTGTAAGGAGCGTCTGGGCGTCAAATGCGCGCTCGGCGTGTCGAACATCAGCTTTGGTCTGCCCGCCCGCCCGCTGCTGGGCTCGGTCTTTTTGGCTGCCGCCTTCGGCGCGGGCCTGGACGCTCCCATCATGAACCCGGGCTCCAAGCGCTTTATGGATACCGTCTACAGTTATCGCGTCTTGAGCGTTGAGGACGAGGGCTCGACCGGATACATCGAGCGCTACGCCGGCTGGACCGATCCGTACAAGATCGCCGCGAACCCGGCGGCGGCTCAGACAGTATCGACCGACACTGTGCCCGCCGCTGGCACCGACGGCACCGACGGCAACGACGACCCGATTTGTCGCATGGTCGTCTCGGGCCGCAAAGGCGAGATTGCGGCCGAGACCGAGCGTCTGCTGGCAGACCACGACGCCATGGACCTCATCAACAACCACTTTATCCCCGCCCTCGACGAGGTTGGCGTCCTCTTTGACCAGGGAAAGTTCTTCTTGCCGCAGCTCATGGCCTCGGCCGAGGCCGCGCGCGTGGGTTTTGACACCATCAAGCGCCTGATGCCCGCCGGCGAGATTGCCGACAAGGGCAAAATCTGCGTGGCCACCGTCAAAGGCGACATCCACGACATCGGTAAGAACATCGTCAAGATGCTGCTCGATAACTACGGCTATACCGTCTTTGACCTAGGCCGCGACGTCGACCCGCAGGAGGTGCTCAAGACCGTACGGGAGCGCGACATCAAGCTCGTCGGCCTCTCGGCGCTTATGACCACCACGGTCGTCGCTATGGAGGAGACCATCAAACTGCTTCATGCCGAGGTGCCGGGCGTCAAGATCATCGTAGGCGGTGCCGTACTCACCCCCGAATACGCCAAGCAGATCGGCGCGGACTACTACGCCAAGGACGCCGCCGAAAGCGCTCGTATCGCCGAAGAGGTCTTTGGGCAGTAACACAACGGAAACAACCGAGCACCAAAACGTGCCGCATGCGCCACTTGGCACGTGCGGCACGTTAGAATAGACAAGACTATGCTCGTTTTGGCAGATAGGAGTGCAAGGATGGCGATCACGCCCGCAGAAATCGCGGAAACCCGCGGCATGGTTGAGGAGCAGAACCTCGACATCAGGACCATCACCATGGGTGTTTCGCTCATGGGTTGCGGCGACGAGAACCTCGACCGCATGTGCACGAAGATCTACGACCACGTGACGCACACGGCTGAGCATCTGGTCGAGACCGCCGAGAACCTCGAGCGCGAGTACGGTATCCCCATTGTCAACAAGCGCGTTTCCGTCACCCCGGTGGCGCAGATCGCCGCGTGCTGCAAGGATGAGGACCTCACCCCCATCGCGCATGCCCTCGACCGCGCGGCCGAGACGCTCGGCATCGATTACCTGGGCGGCTTCTCCGCACTCGTCCAGAAGGGCATCGGCGACGCCGACCGCCGCGTCATCCAGTCCATCCCCCAGGCGCTCGCTACCACCAGCCGCGTCTGCTCCAGCGTCAACGTCGCCAGCCTGCGCGCCGGCATCAACATGGACGCCGTGCTCATGGCGGCTCAGACCATCATCGATGCCGCCAAGCTTACGGCAGATGAGGATTCCGTCGGTGCTTCCAAGTTTGTCTGCTTTGCCAACATGGTCGAGGACTCCCCGTTTATGGCGGGCGCCGTTCACGGCGGTGGCGAGGCCGACGCCGTCATCAACGTAGGCGTCTCGGGCCCCGGCGTTATGGCCGCAGCCCTGGAGAAGCTGCCCGATTCCGCATCGATGATGGAAGTCGCCGAAAAGATTAAGCAGACCGCCTTTAAGATCACCCGTGCCGGCGAGCTCATGAGTCGCGAGGCCGCCCGTCGCCTAGGTGTCGAGAAGGGCATTGTCGACCTGTCGCTAGCGCCTACGCCTGCCGTCGGCGACTCCGTCGCGCGCATCCTCGAGATCATCGGCGTGGGCACCTGCGGTGGCCCCGGCACGACCTGCGCGCTCGCCATGCTCAACGATGCCGTCAAGAAAGGCGGCGTCATGGCCAGCTCCAGCGTGGGCGGCCTCTCGGGCGCCTTTATCCCCGTGTCCGAGGACGCCGGCATGATCGCCGCCGTCGAGGCCGGCGCGCTTTCGCTCGAGAAGCTCGAGGCCATGACCTGCGTGTGCTCCGTTGGCCTGGACATGATCGCCATTCCCGGCGACACCCCGGTCGAGACTATCGCCGGCATTATCGCCGACGAGATGGCCATCGGCGTCATCAACAATAAGACCACGGCCGTGCGCGTGATCCCCGCCATCGGCAAGGGCGTGGGCGACTGCGTCGAGTATGGCGGCCTGTTTGGCCGTGCGCCCATCATGCCGGTGAACCCCAACGCCGGCACCGTGCTTGCCCACCGCGGTGGACGATTCCCGGCGCCGCTGAACTCGCTCAAGAACTAGCTGAAGGGTTCGGGCGGGAGCCCCGGTGAGGGCAAATATATAAGGTCGCCTGCTCGGACAGTCCTGACTCGCACGGAGAGCACATTATGTGCTCTCCGGCTCGTGCGGAACTCGCGATCGACCTTATATATTTGCCCTCACCGGGGCTCCCGCACATCGGGACCTCAGTTGGGTTCTATCCCGGTTGCAGTTGCTTCGCTCCTGCACCACTTGGCTGGTGCGGCGGTTTGGCGTTGGAACGGTTCTTTTTCTGATATATGCTGGTTGCGGCTCTTCTTTTGGGAGGAGTCGCTTTTTTGTTGTGAGGAGGGATGGCCCGTGGTTGATGGGGATGCTCGTTCTGAGCTTCTTTCTGCGGATTGGAATGGCGAATGGATGCGCTTGCAGGCTGGTCGGCGGCGGGCTGATGATTCTTTTGAATGGGATAAGCGTGCTCGGCATTTTCGGCCGCTTGAGACTGCCCCCTACGCCCGAGATTTTATAAAGCTGCTGGCGCTTGAGCCCGGCGAGTCGGTGCTCGATATGGGGTGCGGGGCCGGGTCGATTGCTGTTCCGCTTGCTCAGGCTGGACATCCCGTGATTGCTGCTGATTTTTCCCCTGCTATGTTGGGCACGCTTGATGCTGGCATTGAGTACTATGGGCTCGAGGATCGCATTACACCGCTTGAGCTTGCTTGGGATGATGACTGGGATTTGGTTGGACCGGTCGCGAAAGCGGTAGATGTTGCCTTTGCGAGTCGCTCGGTTACTACGAACGACCTAAAAGGCGCGCTTGCCAAGCTCGACCGTACGGCTCGGCGGCGTTGTGCTGTCACGATGGTCGCCAACTCCAGCCCGCACTATGACCTGCACGTGATGAATGCCATCGGCGCCTCGGTTACCCGTAGCAATGGTTTTTTGTACGCCTTTAACATCCTTATTCAGATGGGTGCACTACCGCAGGTCACGTATTTTGAATCGTCCCGTCGTGACACCTTCGATAGCCTCGAGGCCGGCGTGGCGGACCTCTCCCGTATGCTCGAGCATGGCAACGAGGATAAGATCGATCGTCTGCGCGACTATATCGCCCAACATATGATCGAGAACCCCCATGCCGGCGAGCCGGGATCCAAGGGCGTGCCACAGGGACGTTACATGCTCGACCACATCCGCAAAGTCCGATGGGCGTTTATCGCCTGGGAGCCGGTCTCTGCGCCCCGACCGTAGCCCATCTAAAGTATGCATCGTCTACCCGCCCGGCATCCGCATTCTTTGCGAACTGGCAAACGCGCTCCACACCGCGCCGTTCCTGCGCTATCGTGGGACAGCTCACGTAGATTAAGGCCCCATCGCGGGGCGCCCCATACATAGAAAGCGAGAACCCATGGCACTGACAGGAGCCCAGGTCAAGCAGCTTCGCAGCATGGCCCATCACCTCAACCCCGCCATCATCATCGGTAAGTCCGATGTCAACGAGGGTACCGTCGAGCAGACGGTCGCCTACCTGGAGAAGCACGAGCTCGTTAAGTGCTCCGTGTTGGACGGCTCCAGCCTTTCTGCCCGCGAGGCCGCCGAGGAACTCGCCGAGCGCTGCCACGCCGACGTCGTTCAGGTTATCGGCCGCAAGTTCTCGCTGTATCGAGAGTCCTCGCGCAAGGATATCGAGAAGATCAAGCTCGTCTAAGGGCCGATCGGTTCACACAGAGCAAGCCTGCGGGCGTCCGATTGATGCGGGCGCCCGTTTTTTATCGCTCAATGAACGGTCGGTTGACCCTGCTTTCGACCAGACGCTCGTAGAGACGCTTGGTCTCGGGCTCGGGAACGCCTGCGACCTGTTCCTTAAGATGATGGATATGCCCGCTATAGAGCTCGACGATATCGCGGCGTCTCCCCGCCGCTCCGTACACACGCATGGCGCATCGCACCATGTCCTCGCGTGCGGTCTCCTGACGTAGCCCCGCTTCTGCTAGCCAGATTGCCGACTGCAGGTCGTTTTCTTCCAAGGCAGCGCTTGCTCCCACAATCATGCAGTCGATAAACTTCGACTGCATGATGCGGCGCATGCGCAAAAAGTACGTCGGATTGCAACCGTTGGGGATATACAGCGGTCCGGTATAGAGCTGTTCGATCTTAAGACACAGCTCGACCAGGTGAGGCCCACGCACTCTTGTGCGATTACCCAAAATCTCGCGGCTTATCTGCTCAAATAGCTTCACATCGGTCTTAACGTAATCCCTGTTGAGGCCAAGGCAGTCGTTTTGAATCAGGACGCACGACTTGCCATCTGGCGTGGGTCCCAAAGCGGATCGTAAGCGTGACACAGTCGAATACAAGTTGTTACGGGCGCTACTGTACTCGGCATGTGGCCACAGTTCCATAGCCAAGGTCTCGCGATCGACAAACGAATCGATACCCAACGCAAGCCGCTCGGCAAGCGTTGCCGCTTTCTTACGACGCCACATCTTGTCTGTGATGGGAAATCCGTCGCGCTCGGCACGAAACGCGCCAAACATGCGAATCTCGATATGATCGATAGCGTCGACGGGTTCGACCTCGCCGACCTGGAACAGCCGCTCGCTCTCTCCCTCCAAATCGTCGCGCAGCGAATATCGCGATAGCTCACGCACCGGGAGCTTCTTTCGAATCTTGGCAGCAGGCTCGCCCAGGCAATGCATCGCAAGGCGTGCAAACAGCCGATACGCTGGCTCCAGAATCCCAGAACGATTCATAGACATCCAGGCGGCAAGATCGCTGTCACGGCCCGCAGACGCCAAATGCAGCGCTACGACCCAAGCCTCCGCGCCGCCGACTTGTGTCCGACTTAGGTCGAGCAGCTCTGCCTCTTCTCGTACCGATACCATCGACGTATTGCGAAGGCTTGATGCACGCTCCAACAGCAACGCGTTGTCGCGCATGTATGCGATCGACTCGTCAGCAAGCTTGAGTACCTGGACCGCGCGGAACTTCGCGTTGACCGGGCGCCCCTCGGCGAGCGCCTGCCAGCCTTCAAGTAGCAGGCCAAACAGCTGGATTTGATTGTCACGCACGCGCACGGCAAAGCGATCGAGCTCATTAAACGCCGTATCGTCAGTCATTGGCAGGCCTGCAAGCAGACGCCGTGCCGCCAGCACCATACGCACCCAGACAGCCGGTGCCTTAAGCCCACGAGCATCGAGTGCCTCCCGTGTTCGAGACATCTCGTCGTCACGCTCATCGATTTCCATAAAGGACCCATCGAAGAGCTCCACCAACATCCGATCTGCCCGTATAAGAATCTCTGCAATATCGAGTTCGCAATCATATACCTTGTTCGCCTTGAGTCCCGAAAGCGCTGCGCCGTCTTTCGCCTGTTCGGTCAGCCGGCTCTTAACCTCGATATGCGCCGACAGCATATCGAGCGCAGCACAAGATGCCTCATTTTTTGGAAGAGCAGGATTGGCTGGAAGCCCAAGCTCGCAATCTCCATAACAGACGACCGTAAGCACCTGGGCGACTTTCCAAGAAACCAAATCAATCTCGCGGACCGACTGTGCGCTCGCATGTTCGACAATCGAGGCCATATACCGGGCCAGTTTAGTATTCGAAACGCTTACCGCCGCCAAATAGACACCAAGTGCCTCGGTGGGCGTCGGCTCCAACGCGGGATTGTCGGCATCCGTCGTCCTCAGTACCGCGCGACAGACATCCCCTCCATGCCCAGTCAGAGCCAAATCGACACCATACTGTCCAGCAAGCTCAAGGACGGCATCGCGATCCAAAAAGGCATCTGCCAAATCCATCGCAGCATCGCATCGGCCCGCCTTGAGCAGAATGCGTGCCGCGCGCATAACGAGTTCTGGACGAATTTCCGCAACCATTTTTCGTAATCTCAGGCGCGCGTTATCCTCGGTGCCCATACACGTAAAGCTTCGGTCGACCGGATCGACACCAAAAATCGGATAATCACGAACAAGATAGGACTGATCGATCATGGAGAGCCTGACACCGCATGCCTCAAGTTCCGCAATCTTGCCCTCGCCCATCAGGGCCATCACGCACGCCACGTTAAATAGGGCGCCGTTATCGATTGATGCCATATCGGCAAGTGCCGCACCGTATACGTTGACAATCTCGTTTTCGAGCAAGCTGGCAACGTCGCCCTCTCCGTACAGCCCCGTCTGCATAGCCGAAACCAACTCGGGAACACCCTGTGTGAGCTGATAAAAATCGAGCGACGTGCTAATCGAGAACGCCGATGCCCAAGCCGAATACTCATAGGCATGCACCTTGAGCATCTGCGCATTGATCTTGACCGAGTCACCCAGCCCGCGAATCAACTGGCGATTTGAGGGGCGGCAGGTGACAAAGACCCCGATCCCCATAGTGCGCAGGCCTCGAATTCGATCGATAAGCTCCTCGGTATCTTGCTGATCGAGGTTGGGGACGTTATCAATCGCAATCAACGATCGCGGTTTGTCCTCAAGTTCATCTGTGACCACTTCGAGCTGCATAAACACCTCGCGGGCAATCGCGCGGTCAGCCTCGATGATTCGTACCAGACCGCGCGTCGGGTCGCTTTTGACTTCCTGAGTGTACTGAAGCAATATCGATGTTTTCCCAAACCCATCTGGTGCATAGAGCAACACAATGCCCGCCTTGCGGCCCTTGACAATCAACTCGCTCATCAGGCGATCACGTCGGACCATATAACCTGTGCCCAATGGCGCCAATTCGAGATCGTCCGTATCGTTCAGCCCGTTCATCATGCTCGCTCCTTACCTCGGCCACATGGACACCGTAATCGCAAGACAGCCCAAGCCATCCCGTAAATCGAACGACGCAGAGTTTTAGGTTGTCTTTCGGTTCGCATTTGGCAAGTTTTTGTTCAGCGAGCGCCGATTGAAACTTTTCCCCCAACCAACCGGTCTTTGCGCAGGTCAATGCGCTTGCCAGCATGTCCCACTCATTTGGCAGTGTAACGCAATGGGGCTTGTAATATTTTGTTGCGCAACTCGCCTACGCGCTGCTACCGTTTGCGACTCATTAGTAGCATATTTGAATAGAATATGCTAGAGAATGCATCACACTATACGAGGCACCACCGTCAAGCTTTTGGCAAGCTAATGTTATGCACACCATAAAGCCCGCGGTGACGCATAATTTCTTTCGCAAATTGACAACCGCATAGCGGAACACGGCCCGCGCCCCGTCATATGATTTCTAGCGACTAAACAACAAATCACCGACGAAGGGGGCACG
>NZ_JBQKDN010000006.1:0-96287 GCF_052121815.1 Collinsella sp. LCP19S3_B6 | reverse complement strand
ATGCGGCGCACGCCGTCGAACCTCGAGGCGCCGCGCGCGGCCTCCAGCTCGGCGTAGACGCGCCTGCACACGCCGCCCACGCTGTGCCACTCGACGCGGGCGAGCTCGGAGTGTGTTTCGTCAAGAGGATTTGAGCAAAAAGATCATCGGAAATTGAGCAGCCTGAGCATCGGAAGCGCGCACGCTTTTTGAGCGGCTAGCCCTCCTGCATGAGGGCATGGCGGACGCGGTAGGACTCGCCGCGGAACTGGACGAGCCTCCCGTGGCGGACGATGCGGTCGATCACGGCGGCGGCCATCTGGTCGTCCCCGAACACCGACCCCCACCTGCTGAACTCCAGGTTCGTGGTGATTACCACCGACTGCCTCTCGTATGCGTCGGCGAAGACCTGGAAGAGCAGCCTCGCCCCGTCCGCGTCGAGCGGGAGAAACCCGAGCTCGTCGATGACGAGCAGGCGGGCCTTGCCGATGAGCGAGGCCTCCCGGTCGAGCCTCCCGTCGTCGCGGGCGCGCCTCAGGCGCATCACGAGCGAGGACGCCGTGAAGAAGCGCGCCTCGAGCCTCCTCTCGCACGCCAGCGCGCAGAGGGCCGACGCCATGTGCGTCTTGCCGGTGCCGACGTCGCCCATGAGCACGAGGTCCTCCCTGCGCTCGACGAAGTCGAGCGCGAGCAGCGACTCGCGCCCCATGCCCTCCGGCCACGACACGGCCGACCAGTCGTAGCCGTCGAAGGTCTTGGGCGCCGGCAGCGCGCAGCGCCTGAGCAGCGTCGCGCGCTTCGAGGCCTCGCGGCTGGACCTCTCCGCCTCGAGGTAGCCCGCCAGGTACTCCACCTGTTTCGGGGTGCCGAGCCTCGACCACTCCTCCAGGACGGCGGTGGTGAGCGAGCACGACCGCCCGGCCTCCACGACCCTGCGGGCCAGCTCCTCGCTAGCGGCCATCGGCGACCGCCCCCTTCAGGAACCCGTCGTAGACCGACAGGTCGGCCCCGCCGGCCCCGCCGCCGCCTCCCGCGATGCGCCTCGCCAGCACGTCGACCGTGGCGTCGTCGGGGACGCGGCCGCCCTCGACGACCCTGAGCGCCGCCTCGCATGCCGCCTCGAAGCCCGAGGACTCGCTCGCCCGGCCGATCGACCTGAGCGTGCGCCTCCTGCCGGCGGAGTCCATCCGGTCGATCCCCTCGACGAGCCCCGGCGGCATGTCGCGCCTGATCGTCGACTCCCCGAAGGCCCTCGGCCTGGCGATGATGGCGGGCACGAGCGAGAGGGGGTTCCGGACCGCGGGGCCCTCCCCGAAGGCCCTGGGGAGGACGGCGACCCGGCGGCCGCGGTCGGCGATGATCTCCACCGTCGTCGCGCGCATGCCGACGAGCAGGCTCCGCCCGTGCCAGGCGGGCCCGGCGACGTACTCGCGCCCGTCGGCCTCGACGTAGCCGCGCTTGTCGGCGCGGGCGGTGACCCACCTCACCGCGTCGAACTCCACGCCGGGAAGGGCGCGCATGGCGGCGAGGTCCTCCCGGTAGGCCTCCCCGTGCGGCCTGCCGTCGCGGCAGCGCGCCGCCGCGTTGATCCTCGCGCATCCCCTGGCGAGGAACGCGTTGAGCTCGGGGAGCGCGCCGAACGCCGGCACGGGGACGAGGAGGTTGCGCCGGAGGAACCCCACGGCGTTCTCGACGGAGCCCTTCTCGTTTCCCGAATAGGGGTTGCAGTACCGGCTCTCGAAGCGGTAGTGGGCCCTGAACTGCGAGAACAGCCTCGATTCCGTGACCTCGCCGCACACCATCCTGCCCGCCTCGGTGGCGTTGTCGAGCACCATCGCAGCCTGGGCGCGGCCCCAGCGGCGGAAGATCTCGAGCAGCCCGGCGCACAGGCACCCCGACCTCTGCGACATGAGGGCGACGCACTGCCGATCGTTCGAGTGCGGGAGCGTCGCGACCAGCAGCTTGAGGTCGAGGGCCCTCCCGCCGACCGCGGCGCGGAAGTTCCCGAAATCGACCTGGCAGGTGCCGGGCGCACACCCGAGCTCGAGGTACCCCTCTCCGCCCGCCGCCGCCCGGGCGAGCCTGAGCTCGCGGACGAACCTCTGCACGGTGGAGTACGAGCCGCCGTAGCCGCGCTCGGCGACGAGCCTGTCGTAGATCCGCCTGGCGGTGTGGCGCTGCTTCCTCGGGGCCCCGAGGTCGGCCTCGAGAACGCCCGCGACCCATTCCTCGTTGCCCTCGAGCGCGGGCCTGCCCCTCCTCCGGGGCATCGGCGCGGCGGGCGACATGTCCTCCATGTCGGCGTACTTCGCCACGGTGTTCCGGCTCACGTGGAGCACTCGGGCGATCTCGGACCTCGAGCGCCCGGCGGCATCCATCGACCGTATATCATTCACTGTGTCCAGGGGCACGGTCATCTCCTCCATCCTTCCCGGGCGGGCTCGCCAAAGTAACCGCCCGGGGAAACCATACGGCGAGGGCCGCGCCCCCGGTCCCCGGGGCGCGGCCCTCTTGCTTAAACTGCTCAATTTTTCGTGCTCACGGTGCTCATTTCCCAGTGATCACTCGGACCACTTCTTAGTGAACATCAACAGGCGGTGCAGCGGACCGCCAGCCACGCCACCCAGTCCTCGAAGTCGCGCGTGAAGCGCGCCCCGTGCCGCGCCCAGGGGACGGCCTCGGTGCGCACGCCGTGCTCCGGGCAGCGCACCCTGCAGGGCGCGTACTCCAGGTAGCAGGCCGAGCGCGCCAGGTCCATCGCCCTCCACAGCCTGGGGGCCCCGCGGTTCGCCATGTCGTAGAAGTCGCAGGCCCTGCCGCATACGGGGCAGCGGCGCTGCTCGCGCTTGTAGGGCCGGACGCTCACGACGATGCGCTCGGCCTCGATGCGCGCGCCCAGGACGACCGTGCGGGCCAGACCGAGGGCGAGAAGTAGTAGACTCTTCATGCGTCACACCTCTTCGGTTGTCTGAATTTGGCTTAGCAATCATAGGCGGATGACGCGGAAACGGCCCCTCCCGGGGCCGTTTCAGTTCCAGATCGTTGTTTTCGCCCGCTGAGCTGGGCCTATGCCGGAATCTCTCCCACAGAAACCACCGAAGAGCCAAGTTTTTTGTGGACGACGGATTTTCCGGCGTGAGTTTTGAGCGCGAGGGGCTGCAAGCGATGTTGCAGGAAGTGGAAGCCGGACGAGTGGCGACGGTCATTACCAAAGACCTTTCCCGTCTTGGCAGAAACTATCTGAAAACGGGCGAACTCATAGAGATTGTATTTCCCGAAAACGGAGTACGCTATATCGCGATCAACGACGGAGTTGACACAGCGCGGGAGGATAACGAGTTTACCCCCTTGCGGAACTGGTTTAACGAGTTTTACGCCCGCGACACAAGCAAGAAAATCCGCGCAGTTAAACAGGCACAGGCGCAAAAAGGCGAGCGCGTCAACGGGGAATATCCATACGGCTATATCCCAGACCCGAACAACCGCCACCACCTTATACCCGACCTGGAAACCGCGCCGATTGTCAAACAGGTTTTCGCTATGTTTGTTAGCGGCGTGCGTATGTGCGAAATCCAAAAATGGCTTGCGGAAAACAAAGTCTTGACGATTGGAGCGTTGCGCTATCAGCGTACAGGACAGGCGCGGTATCAGCGGGCAATGATCGCCCCCTATACTTGGCCGGACAAAACGCTCTATGACATATTAGCAAGGCAGGAATATTTAGGGCATACCATAACCGCGAAAACTCACAAGGTATCCTACAAGTCGAAAAAGACCCGGAAGAACGAAGAAGAACAACGCTATTTCTTCCCAAACACCCATGAGCCGCTTGTTGACGAGGAAACCTTTGAACTTGCGCAAAAGCGGATTGCTACCCGCCACCGCCCGACAAAAGCAGCGGAGATTGATATTTTTTCCGGCTTGCTGTTTTGCGCTGGTTGCAGACATAAGATGTATTACCAACAGGGCGTAAATATCGAGCCGCGCAAGTTTTCCTATTCTTGCGGCGCATGGCGCAACAGGGCAAGGACAGGCAGCGAGTGTACCTCTCATTATATCCGCAAAAACGTACTTCTTGATTTAGTGCTGGAAGATATGCGGCGGGTTTTGCGGTATGTTAAGGAACACGAACAGGACTTTATCTGTAAAGCTACCGAGTACGGCGACATGGAAGCGAGAAAGGCATTAGCGCAGCAGCAAAAGGAACTTTTCAAAGCACAGGCGCGTATGACCGAACTTGACACGCTTTTCCGCAAGCTGTATGAGGACAACGCATTAGGCAGACTGACAGATGAACGGTTTGTGTTTCTAACTTCCGGCTATGAGGACGAAAAGAAATCCCTTGCCGCAAGGATAGACGAGTTACAACAGCAGATCGCAACCGTTACCGAGCGAAAAAGGGATATATCAAGGTTTATTCAGATTGTCGGGAAATACAGCGACATACAGGAATTGACCTATGAAAACGTCCATGAGTTTATCGACCGTATTTTGATACATGAATTAGACCGGGAAACCAACACCCGGAAAATCGAAATCCATTATAGCTTTGTCGGACAGGTTGATACCGAGCAGGAGCCGACGCAAGTTGTCAACCATGACCGCCGCAACATGGTAGATGTAAAAAGTATCGCTATCTAACCCCAGCAAAAGAGCCATCAGTCACTTTGTCCCGTCCGCGTTTTGCTTGGTTGAGCTTTATTGGCCCGAAGCCATGCCCATGCCGTAGCCGATGATGAGACCATGCATCTCGGCGTAATAGGAATCTAGGCCGTTGCAAGGCATGATGATAGTCTTGGAGCCTGGCCAGTGCTCCACAATGCGGTCGGCAAGCGCCTGGGCTCCAGCTTCGTTCTCAACGTGATCGATGATGACCTCGCCGCCCGTGAAACCCTCGGCCGCCATGGTGTCGACAATCTTGGTGAGCATCTTCTTTTCGCCTCGCGTATGCCCAACGAGTTCAATTTCGCCCGCTTCGCTCGCCGTGCCCAAAATGCGGATGTTGAGCTTGTTGGCAATAACACCGGCCGCCTTGGGGATACGTCCGGCCTTCGCAAGGTTTTCGTAATTGCATAAACTAAAGAGGATCTTGCTGTTCTGCTCCAAGCTATCGAAGTAGGCGCAGGCTTCCTCAAAGGAGGCATCCGGTTTACTTGCAAGATAGCGATCAAACAGTAAGAAGATCAGGTCCATCTTGCCGCCTGCTGCGCGCGAATTAACCAGGTGAATCTTACGATTGGGCTCTTCGGCAAGCACCATGTCACGCGCAGTGGCCGC
The DNA here is from genome assembly GCF_052121815.1 of Collinsella sp. LCP19S3_B6. Lineage (NCBI taxonomy): Bacteria > Bacillati > Actinomycetota > Coriobacteriia > Coriobacteriales > Coriobacteriaceae > Collinsella > Collinsella sp. LCP19S3_B6. The sequence continues at coordinate 91,031 of NZ_JBQKDN010000006.1, read as the reverse complement.
GGCATTGTAGCTTCCCGAGACGCCCTCGGAGATGGGCATGCAGATCGTCTTGTCGGCGAGCTTAAAGAGCTCAGCCCACTCCCCTACGCTTGGGCAGGAGCTCGATGATGCGCTGGATTCCGATTGAATGGCAACATTAAGCTCGTGAACATCGAGCGAGAGATCGTCGACAAATTCACGCTCCCCCACTCGGATCTTAAGGGGTGCAAATGCAAAGGTGGTATGAGGTGCGGTTGGTTGCCAATCGCGAAGATTGCAGCTCGAATCTGAGATGAGTGCCCAGCTCATTGAGGGTCCTTTCTAGTTGTTCCTCAACAATTATAGCTATCTTTTGGATAGATGCTGCGCATATCTAGTATTCAAAACTAGATTGTAGTTTACACACAAAATGGGCGGTCGAGATAAAACAATGGACCTCGCTCCCAAAGGATACGAGGTCCACTTTCGTTAGCTGAGTTAAAACACTTAATAGCGAACGAAAATATAATTGTTGTTCATACCAGCGGCAACGGAGCTGATGATAACGCCCGTGCTGTAGTCGGAAGCATGGATCATCTGGCCGTTACCAATGTAGATGCCGGTGTGGTAAGAGTTAACAACGACGTCGCCCGGCTGAGGATCAGAAACACGGGGCCAACCCATGAAGGTGCCGGTAGTGCCCAGGCGGCAGTAGCGGCCGGTGAGGCAGTAGCTTACAAAGCCGGAGCAGTCAAAGCTGTTCGGGCCAATACCGCCCCATGAATAAGCGCAACCAAGCTTGCTATAAGCGCGAGAGACAACGCTGCCGCCGTCAACGGACTGGCTCGGCGCGGAAGGGGCCGGTGCCGGGGCGGGCGTCGAGGGCTGCGGCGTGGGAGCAGGAGCGGGCGCGGGCGCAGGCGTGTTGCCGCCGCCGTTGTTGGTCGTACCGCCACCATTGTTGGTGTTCTCGGTCGTACCGGCGGTGTCGTTGCTCACCGTAGCCTTTTCGGCGGTGCTGGCATTTATGCCAGCCTGCAGCGCGGCGTTCGCCTCGGCCTCGGCAGCAAGCTCGGCCTGAAGCTGTGAATCCAGGGAGTTCACGACACTCTGGGCCTCAGCCTGCTGGGCGTTGAGTTCGTCGACCTTCTTCTGCGTCGCGGCGACGTTCTTCTCCTGCTCGGCCTGCTTATCGGTGAGCTGCTGCTTAAGGTCCTTGACCTCCTGAATGGTCTGGGCCTGCTTGTCGGAAACCTTGCCGTAGTAGAACAAACGGTTGAGCATATCGCCCAGATCGTCGACGCCCGTCAGAACCTGAAGGAGACTCAGACCACCGGTCTTGTACTCACCGGCAACGTAGCTCGAAAGCTTTGCCTGACCCTCGGCAATCTCTTGCTGCTTTTGCGTGATCTCGCCTGCAGTCTGATCAAGCTCCTGCGTCTGTGCGGAGAGTTCTTCATGAATTTGCTGGGTTTGCGTACCGATCTGCTCGAGTTTTGTACGAGCGGCGGCAAGATCGGACGCGGTATCGGCATAGGCAGGAGCCGCGAGGCCCAAGCCCAAAACACAAGCGAGGGTTGCCGTAGCAGCGCAGCGTGCCATGTTTTTATGCGTGTTTGCTGTGCGCATGGAGCTTCCTTTCCGGTATCTAAGGGTAGCGGCTAGTCCACCGTTACCAGGCTAAAGAGCTCAACGTCCTCGTTAGAAGGCGTGAGCTTCTTGCGCGGATTAAGAAACGCAAGCTCAAGGATACAACCATAACCTACGAGCTTTGCGCCCATATCTCGCACTAGTTTACCTGTTGCCTCAACGGTTCCGCCTGTCGCGACCAAGTCGTCCAGAATCAACACGGTATCTTTAGAGCTGATGGCATCGACGTGAATCTCAATCGAATCGGTTCCATATTCGAGCTCGTATTCCTGGCTAACGGTCTTACGTGGCAGTTTTCCCGGTTTACGTGCAGGAACAAAGCCGGCGCCGAGTGCCACGGCAACAGGCACGCCTACCATAAAACCGCGAGCCTCGGGTCCTACAACCTTAGTGATGCCCATGCCGGAGAAATGCTCCGCTAGCGCGTCGACCATGGCTTTAAGCGCTTCGGGATTGCTAAAGAGCGGCGTGATGTCCTTAAAGACGACTCCGGGCTCGGGATAGTCGGGGATGTCGACGATGTGAGATTCGAAGTCGTACATGGCGTGACCTTTCATGGGAGGCTGGTTTGTAGAAGCGTTTATTTGTCCGCGCTGGCGGTGCCGGTGTGCGAGGGGGCGACAACCTTAAGCGGCTGCACGAGGGATTCCTCGCGCACGGGGACCGCGGAGGCAGATGCCTCTTCGCTTTTGGCCTTGGTTGATTCGGAGCGTGCGATCTCCTCATCGAGGGCATCGATATCGGCGTCCTCGACTACGGCGTTGAGTGACTCAAATACGCGGTTCTTGAGCAGCGCAGTATGCACGCCCTCGGTGAGGTCATGTAACTTCTTAAACGCGCGTTCGAGCTTGGCATCACGTTCGTCATCTGAGGTGTCCATGCCAAGCATACTCACGAGCACTTGCTCGAACATCGAAGACTCGCGGTTGGCGGATGATACGTACTGACGAAGGTTTCGCGGCTCGATATGAAAGCGTGACAGTTCAGAACAGTAGCGGATAATCGGAAAATCGCGCCCGTCGACGAGCTCGCGGTTCTGCGGACTCTTGATAATGCGAATAAGGTCGTTTTCGGCCAAGGAGCGAATAAACGAGATCTCGACGCCCAACATATCCGGAATGGTCTCGATGGGGTGCAGTTTCTGCTTGGTTTCCTTTGGTTCCGTCTTGAGCGGAACATCGGACAGCAGACCCACCTCGTAGGCAAGCGTGGAGAGATCTGTAGCGTTTTCCAGTCGTTGCTTGATCACGTTGAGCGGCATGTAGCGAGTCTTCTGCAGGTGCAGAATGACCTCTAGACGGTCAACGTCCTCCTTGGAGTATTGGCGATACCCCTTAGGCGTACGATGAGGGGTGATGAGCCCCTCATCTTCTAGAAATCTAATTTTTGAGTTCGAAAGATCGGGGTATGCGCCTCGAAGTAAATTGACGACCTGGCCAATACTCAGATAGTTGCGTTCGGCCATGCCCTACTCACCGGTTTCGATGCGCTCCGGCGTGCTCTCGTGGTAGATGAGCGTGAACGTACCGATCTGGACGGAAGATCCGTCGTGCAGCGGGGCGGCATTGACGATAGCGCCGTCAACCCACGTGCCGTTGAGCGAGCCTAAGTCCTCGATGCGAGCAGCCAGACCCTCGCGAATAATGCGTGCGTGGCTACGCGATACGGTCATGTCATTGAGGAAAATGCCGTTTGCCGGATCGCGGCCAATGGTGGTCACATCGTCCTCGAGTTCAAAGGCAGCACCGGTCTGCGGTCCCTTGACAATAGACAGAACGGGGGCAGTGATGCGAACGTTCGCCATAAGATCGGGAACGGTAACGTCGCTCGAAGGCACACGGAAGACGCAGGTTGCGTCGGCAGTCTTATCGTTTTGAGGCATATTGTTAACCATGTTGTCCATGACAACCCCTAACTTAACGCGGACATGCCGCAAAGAATGAACTGTACGTAATAATACCCCAATGGCTTAGTCTTCGATTTCGGGGTTAAGAAAGTCGACGTCTTCGTCCTCTGGATGCGCAACAGCCTGTTTAATGGCCGCTCCACCCTTAATGGAATAGATGACAGCGGTGAGCATGGAGAAGATGACGCCGCCATACACAAAAAAGATGCCAAGCGGTACCGAGCTGCCGTTGAGGCCCGGGAAGGCCGTGAACGTGGCAGGCAGCAGATGCCAGCCGTCCACGGTGGGAAAGCCCAGCAGCATGAGCGAGAAGCCGGTCATGAGCAGCGCCGTGGCAATCTTGCCGGGAAATACTACGTCGATGGGGCGGCGGTGGTAGTGGCGCACGATGAGCGTGCCGATGCCCAGGTAGATATCGCGCCCAATGATGAGCACGCAGACCCAGATGGGAAGCTCGCCGCGAACCACGAGACCTAAAACGCCTGTAAATAGCAGCGCACGGTCGCAGATGGGATCCATAACCTTGCCGAGCCACGAGACCGTTTTGGTCATGCGGGCAATCTGACCGTCCATCCAGTCGGTGGAGGCCGCGATGGCATAGATGACAATGGCGACGACACGGTTGTTGTCCGTCACAAACAGGTACAGGAAGACCAGCGTGAGGACCAGGCGCGTGAAGGTAATGAAATTGGAGATCGTGAAAATCTTATTCGACGGGTAATCGGAGGTGCCGATAAGCTCCTTTTTGATCTTCTTTTTGATGCCCACAGGACTCCCCCGCTGGTAAACGACAAAACTCTCGATACTATACCCGTTCTGGCGACGTCTATCCAGCGCGAGCATAGAGAGTCCAGACATGTGGAGGACGGTATCGGCCGGGATGTTTATCACTTTTGTGTACATCAGCCTCCAAACATGTCGAAAAATGTTGTTTTTGGAGGCTGATGTACAGGTTTTTGTTGCGCAGACTCATTGAACGGGAAAGTCGTTGACTCTTCGTTGCTATAAGCAATTACTTAAAACAAAAAAGGTCAGGCACTAGGTGCCTGACCTGCAAACTTCTGGTCGGGACGACTGGATTCGAACCAGCGACCCCTTGACCCCCAGTCAAGTGCGCTACCAAGCTGCGCCACGTCCCGAAGCATTTGTTTGTTGCTCTGCTCTCGCTCGCAACAGGGAGTATAGTAACCCGAAACTTTGTCCTTGTGCAAGAACTTTTTTACAAATTTTGAAGCAAGTCTAAAATTGTATCTGCGAGCTGGGGTTTTGTTAGTACGGGAAGTTCTTGCGTGCCCGCTGTACTCACTATCCAGGCCTTGTTGGTATCGGTCCCAAAGCCCGAATCGGCGCGCGAGACATCGTTGGCGATAATGGCATCGCAACCCTTGCGCACGAGTTTGCGCTGCGCGTACTCCACGACGTTATCGGTCTCGGCCGCAAAGCCGATTACACGGCGATCGCCCTTTTGGCGTGAGAGTTCGGCCAGGATGTCAACGGTCTCGACGAGATCAATTCGATCCAGGCGCTCGTTGGCCTTTTTGAGTTTATGGTCCGCCGGGGCTGCAGGCGTGTAGTCGGCAACGGCGGCGGCACAAATGGCCGCGTCGGCCGTCTGGAAGGCGCTCAGCGCAGCCTGGAGCATTTCCGCGGCGGTTTGTACGCGCACGCACTCTACACCGCAGGGAACGTCGAGCGATGTCGGTCCCAGCACGAGCGTGACGGCGGCACCGCGACGCGCGGCCTCCCCCGCCAGGGCGATACCCATCTTGCCCGATGAACGGTTGCCAATGAAGCGCACGGGGTCGATCGGCTCGTGCGTGGGGCCGGCGGTGATCACGATGCGCTTGCCCACAAGGTCCTGAGGAGCGGGGTCGAGCAGCTTGCAGACGGCCTCTACGATGTCCTCGGGCTCGCTCATGCGTCCCGTGTCCACATCGCCGCAGGCAAGGTAGCCGCTACCCGGACCCACAACGTGGACACCGCGCTCACGCAGCGTGGTTATGTTTGCCTGCGTGGCCGGCGCCTTCCACATGCCATTGTTCATGGCTGGTGCGACCACGATAGGACGCGGCGTGGCAAGCAGCGTAGTGGAGATGAGGTCATCGGCGATGCCGTTGGCCATCTTGGCGATGATATTGGCCGTCGCGGGCGCCACGACCACCAAGTCGGGCTCCTGCGCCAGCGAGATATGGTGGATGGGGTCGGAGGGGTCGTCGAACAGACCCACAGCGACCGGCTCGCCCGTGAGCGCGCGAAAGGTGAGCGGGCCCACAAACTCCGTGGCATGCTCGCTCATAACGACCTTGACGCGTGCGCCGCGCTTTTGCATCAGGCGCACGATATTGCACGACTTATAGGCGGCGATCCCGCCGGTAATGCCCAGCAGGATCGTTTTTCCCTCAAGTTGCATTGAATTGTCGGGTGCCGTCGTCATTGTTAGGCTTCCTTGTTGGGGAGCACGAGCAGGCGGTGGCAGTACGGGCAGTGCGTAATCTCGCTACCGTCGTGGTTGAGGTCGCTCATGGACGACGCCTGCAGCGCGGTGTGGCAGACCGTGGGGATGTTGCCCTTGATGGTCTCGACGGCCAGGCCACGGAACTGCTTGAGTAGACGCTCGTAGTCGGTGAGCACGTCGGTCGGCAGCGTGGCGGCAAGCGCGGTGCGCTCCTTGGTGGCGGCATCAATCTGAGCCTGGAGGTCGGCGGCCTTGGCACGGGCGGCCTTGGTGTCAACCTTTACGCCCTCCTCGAATTTGGCGATGATGGCCTGCGCGCGAGCCTCACGGTCGAGCGCCTCCTTGTGGGCGACAACGACATCCTTGCGGGTGTGCTCAATCTTGTCCAGTCGCTTGGCCAGGGTGGCGAGCTCGTTTTCCAGATCCTGGACCTCGCGGTAGTCAGAGCCGTCGAAGTGGCGTTTCTTGGCGGCCTCGATGGCGTTGTTGGTCTGGATCTCGGTGGTGTTGAGATCGTCCAGCTCAATGTCGAGGTCCTTGCGCTGAGCATAGAGCTTGGTCATTTCGGACTTAAGCTTTACATAGGTTTTGCGCTTTGAGGCGAGCTCCTTGAGCTCCGGCATATTGGCAAGTTCGCTCTTGTTGCGGGCGAGCTCCAAATCGATCTGTTGCAGCTTGAGTAGCGTAGCGCCGGCGCTCATAAGTTCTCTCCTTTTGTCACAGTCCACCATTGGCAAGGGTTCAGTATTTTAATCGCATGACGGGGGTCGACCCCGGCGTCAACCGCAGAGTTCATCAAGATATCCACGAACGGCTCCTCGGAGCGATCGTGGCCGAGTAAGATCACGCTCAGCCCGCGCAAGGCAAGGTCTTGCGCCACGTGATAGCCCGCCTCGCCCGTCACGATGACATCCGCACCGGCGGCGATGGCAAGCTCGCCAAAGTCGCCGAGGGAGCCGCCCAGAATGGCGACGGTGCGGCACGGGCGCTCGGCATCGCCCCATACGCGTGGGTCGCTTCCGAAGGCCGTGGCAGCACGGGCGGAAAGATCGCGCAGCGTACACGGGTCGTTGAGTGTCGCAAAAACTCCCAGGCCGCAGGCCTTGGGGTCGTCCACGTGCTCCAACGAGCTTGCAGGCGCCGCGTCCAACAGCTTACTTAGGCAGATGCGTGCCTCGTGCGAGCGGTCCAGGTTGGTGTGGAGCGAGATAATGCTCACCCCGCAGCGGGCCGCCTCGTAGAGCGCCGCGCTGCATTGGGGGCGCGTTGCGCTAGGCGGGCAAAACGACTCGGGCGCCTTGATGTAGACGGGATGATGCGTGAGCAACACGTTGGCTCCGGCTTCCAAGGCGCGCTGCACGTTGACCCTGGTGGCGTCAAGCGCGCAGGCAACGCCGCGGATCTCGTCGTCGGGGTCGCCAACGGATAAGCCTACGTGGTCCCAGGGCTCGGCGTCCGTTTTGGGATAGCGTGCCAGCAGGGCGCGCTCGAGATCGGCGACGATCATGCGGCATCTACCATCGAGAGCAGCGTCTGGGCAAAGACGTCCAGATCGGTCGGATTCACGCGGTCATCGAAGGAGATGCGCAGTGCGCCCAGCGCCTGCTCGCGACCAATGCCCATGGCGCTCAGCACGTGGCTCGGGTCCATGCTGCCGCTCGAGCAAGCCGATCCGGCCGAAACCTCAAAACCGGCGGCGTCGAGCTTGATGATGAGCTCCTCGGAGTCCATGCCGTCAATATAGATCGATACCATGCCGGGCAGACGGCCGGCCTGCGTGTAGTCGCCCATGGTAGCGTGAATGCGCGGATGGGCCGTAAGCGTGGCGTAGAGCTTGTCGGAAAGGGCTTGCAGCTTCTCGCGCTCCTGAGCCACATGGGGCGCCAGAGACGAGGCGGCAGCGGCAAAGGCCAGCTGCGTGCGCAGGTCCTGCGTGCCGGCACGACGTCCGGCTTCCTGTCCTCCGCCAAAGATGCGGGGGCGCAGCGGCGTGCGGCTTTTTAGGTATAACGCGCCGGAGGCTACGGGGCCGCCAATCTTGTGTGCTGCAACGGTCATAGCATCGACGCCCAGCTCGGTCACATCGAGCGGAATATGAAGATAGCCCTGGATGGCATCGGTGTGGAACAGGGCGCCCGCGGTGTGCGCAGCCGCGGCGAGCTCGCGGATAGGCTGTACCACACCGGTCTCGTTGTTGGCGGCCATGATGCTCACGAGCGCGACGTCGTCGCCCAACGAGTCGCTCAGCTCGGCAGGCTCGATGTAGCCCGCACGGCAGGGCTGCACCAGGTCGACGGTAAAGCCGGCGGCACGCAGCAGCGGCAGGTTGTCCAGAATCGAATCGTGCTCGATGGCCGAAACGATTACACGATCGCGCTTTCGATCGCGCTGACGAGCACCCTCGGCAAGTCCGAGGAGCGCCAGCTGGTTGGCCTCGGTGCCGCCGTTGGTTAGAATAATCTCGGACGGACGAACGCGCGTGCCAAAGCTGCGGGCGATCTCGCGGCGTGCAACCTCCAGACGTGCGGCAGCCTTGCGGCCGAGCGAGTGCAGCGAGTTGGGGTTGACGCCTGCAAGCTCGCTTTCGTCGTACTCGCGCTGCGCAAGGAGCGCCTCGGCGCGCATGGGCGTCGAGGCGGCATAGTCAAGATTCACGGGTATGCGGTTTTGACCTGCGGTCATAAGGGTTTATGCCTCCTGTGCGGCCTCGTTGCCCAGCTTCTGCAGCAGCGTAACCTCGGCGGCGGGATCTTCGGACTTAAATACGGCGGAGCCGGCCACCAGGACATCGGCACCGGCCTTGACGACCTCGGCGATGTTTTTGGAAGAGATGCCGCCGTCGACCTCGATCATGGGCGACACACCGTGGCGCTCGCACATGGCCTTGAGCTCGTGGAGCTTATGCAGCGTGCCCGGGATAAAGCTCTGGCCGCCAAAGCCGGGGTTCACGCTCATGAGCAGCACCATGTCGACGACCTCGATGATGCTCTCGAGCACGCAGACGGGCGTGGCGGGGTTGAGCACCACGCCGGCCTTGACGCCGCGTTGCTGTAGGTGCGTGAGCGTGCGGTGCAGGTGCGTGGAGGCCTCATAGTGCACGGTGATCATATCGGCGCCGGCATCGGCATACCAATCGACGGTCTCGTCGGGGTTCGACACCATCAGGTGCGCGTCGACCGGCACCTTGGTGGAGCGCTTGACGGCCTTGAGGATTTCGACGCCAAAGGTGAGGTTGCCGGTAAAGTGACCGTCCATGACGTCGAAGTGCACAAAGTCGGCGCCGGCGATCTTGTCGAGCTCGCCCTTAAGGTTGGCCATGTCAGCCGAAAGGACGGACGGAGCGATTTTGATGGAACCCATGGTAGTAGCCTTTCTGCGCTAGTCGGTGAGTCCGTAGAACTCTTGAGAGGGGACGCGGTCGGTAAGGATCTCGAGCGCCCTATCCAAAGTAACACCGTTGTAGAGCGTTTGCTCCACGGCAAAGGTGAGCGGAATGTCTACGCCCAGCGAACGGGCGAGCTCGCTCACGCTGCGGGCGGCGACGGCGCCCTCGACCACCATATGCGTGCGCGCCTGGTACTCGTCGAGCGATACGCCGTGGGCAAACTCGTAGCCGAAGGTGCGGTTGCGCGAATGCTCGGAGGTGCAGGTGGCAATAAGGTCACCCATGCCGGCAAGACCCATACAGGTCATGGCCTGGCCGCCGCGGGCGTGTACCAGACGGCTGATCTCTGCCAGGCCGCGCGTCATGATAAGGGCGAGCGTGTTGTCGCCCGCGCCGGTACCGGCGGAAATACCGCACACGATGGCGATGACGTTTTTCATGGCGCCGCAAACCTCGACGCCGGTCATGTCCTGCGACAGGTAGATGCGGAAGGCCGTGGATAGGAGCAGGTCCTTAAAGGTCTCCCCTACCTGCGAGTCTTTGCTGGCGATGACGGCGGCGGAAAGTCCGCCGCGGCATATCTCCTCGGCATGGTTGGGGCCCGAGAGCGCCGCCACACGCGCCTCGTTGCCGATCTCGCTGGCGATGACCTCGCTCATGAGCATGCCGGACTCGGGCTCGATGCCCTTGGTAAGGCACAGGACCGGCGTCTCGTCCGCGATGAACGGCGCCGCCTGGTGGCAGACGTCGCGCAGGTGCGTCGAAGGCACAGCAAAGATGATCGCATCGGCACCGTCGAGCGCCCGCGACAGGTCCGTGGAAGCGACGATGTTGCCGGGCAGCACGTAGTCCACCAGATAGCGCGGGTTGCGGTGCTCGCCGTTGATGCCGGCGGCCGTCTGCTCACTATGGGCCCACATGGTCACGCGCTCGGCTCGCGCGGCGGCAAGGCCGGCGACGGCGGTTCCCCAGGAGCCGGAGCCAATCAGCGCAACATTCATGACTCTCTCCTACTTATCGTCGGGCTCGGTGACGCGCTTGGTAAACGAGAGCTTGGATTCCTTACCCGTCATGAGCTTTTTGATGTTCGCGCGATGGGCCCACACCACGGTGATGCCGATCATCGCCATGCAAAACTTGAGCCCCAGGCTGCTGTACGGAAAGACCGCGCAGGCGGCGATGGGAAGACCGATGGCCGCGGCAAGCGAGCCCACCGACACATACTTGGTGATGGCGACGGCCACGATAAACATGCCCAGTAGCGAAAGTCCGATGGGCCAGTACCAGGCCAGTATGACGCCCAGCCCCACAGCGATGCCCTTGCCGCCACGGAAGTTGAGGTAGGGCGAGAATATGTGGCCCCACACGGCAGCCAGACAAATGACGCCGAGCATCCAGTCGCCGGCGGCACCGGGAGCCATGATGCTCACCGGGAAGCCATAGCCCACGCTCGCGATGAGCGGACGCGCGATAAGGACGCAGATGGCGCCCTTCAAGCAGTCGAGCAGCAGCGTGAGCGCCGCGACCTTGGGGCCGGCTACGCGCAGGGCGTTGGTGGTGCCGATGTTGCCGGAGCCCGCCTTGCGAATATCCGTGTGGTTGAACACGCGGCCCAGGATCAGGCCAAACGGAATCGCTCCGATAAAGAACGAGACCACGGCGCAGATGGCGGTCAGCAGAATCGGATTATGCATCCTTTTGCTCCTTCTTCCTAAAGAAGAGTCGAATGGGCGTGCCGGAAAAATCGAAGCTCGAGCGCATACGGTTCTCCACGTAGCGCTGGTAGGTGTCGTTGACCAGGTCGCTGTGGTTGACGAAGAACGTAAACGTCGGCGGGTTGACGCCCGTCTGGGTCACGTAGTGCATGCGCAGGCGGCGCTTGCCGTCCACTACGGTGTGGCCAAACTCGCGCAGGTCGGTGAGGAAGGTGTTGAGGCGCGAGGTGGTGATCTTTTGCGAGCGCGTCTTCTCGGCAGCGTCGACCATTGCCCAGATCTTCTCGACGCTGCGGCCGGTCAGGGCCGAGATGCGCAGGTACTGGGCCCAGGGAGCCATCACGCCCAGACGGCGGTCGACGGTCTCCATGCAGGCCTCGCGCTTGCGGTCGTCGTCGAGCAGATCCCACTTGTTGAGCAGTACGACGATGGCGCAGCCGCGTTCGATGGCCAAGCCCATGACCTTCTGGTCCTGCTCGGTAACGCCCACGGAGGCGTCGACGACGAGCAGTGCCACGTCAGCACGGTCGATGGCGCGCAGGCCGCGGACCATGGAGTAGTACTCGATGTTCTCGTACACGGTGCTCTTCTTGCGAATACCCGCGGTGTCGACCATGCGGTAGTGCTTGCCGTTGCGCTCAACGACGGTGTCGATGGCGTCGCGCGTGGTGCCGGCGATGTTGGACACGATAGAGCGGTCGGCACCCAGGATGCGGTTGAACAGCGAGGACTTACCGGCATTGGGGCGGCCGATGATGGCGACGTTCAGCGCGTCGGGGAACTCGTCGGCGACCTCGTCCTCCTCCTCGGGTAACAGGGCAACGATGTCGTCGAGCAGGTCGCCCGTGCCGTGGCCGTGCAGGGCCGAGAGCGGCGTTGGCTCACCGATGCCGAGCGAATAAAACTCCCAGATGCTGTCGTTTTCGCGATCGGGGTTGTCGAGCTTGTTCACCAGCAGAAAGACCGGCTTGTCGCAGCGCTTGAGCATGCGGGCGACCGACTCGTCCTCCTCGGTGACGCCGGTGCGGCCGTCGACCACAAACAGGATGACGGCGGCTTCCTCGGCGGCGGCGAGGGCCTGGTCGCGGATGGACGTGGCAAAGACGTCATCGCTCTTGAGCGGCTCGATGCCACCCGTGTCGACGATGGTGAACTCGCGGCCGTTCCAATCGGCCGTGTGGTAGGAGCGGTCGCGCGTTACGCCGCGGGACTCATGGACGATGGCGTCCGAGGTCTGGGCCAGGCGGTTAACGAGCGTGGACTTGCCCACGTTGGGGCGTCCGACGACGGCGACGATAGGTTTCATCTGCACTCCTTTAATGGGTAGGGTCAGCGGAATTAGTAGAGCCTGCGGGCACAATGCCAAGGATATGCTCCAGGGTATCGAGCAGCTCATGCGGCATGGTCGATACCACATGAACCTCGGCACCGCGAGCTTCAAGGCTTGCGAGTAAATCGTCACGATGATACTCGTCAAGCGTCATGCCGTCAGCGTTGAACATGAGCTTAGGCACAAAGAGCATAACCCCCGAGAGGTCCTGCGGCAGCTGCTCCAGAATGTCGCAGGCGACGATGAGGCCGGTCACATCCACGTTGCCGCCAAAGTAACGGTTTTCGATAGCGGTGACGGTGCCGGCAAGGCCCCGTGGCGACTCCACAAAGCGCGCCACGGTGTCGCGCGCGCTGGAGCCGGAGAGGCACAGGAGGCGCTGGTTGCGCCCGGCGATTGCCTCGCGGACGCGGGCCAGACGCTCGGCGTCGGCGGTGAGCACATCGTCAGTCTCGTCCAGATACGAGCGAATCATACCGATGCCGTCGTAATACTGCGGGTAGCCGTCGTAAAAATCGGCCTGGGGTGGCTCGATGCCGGCGTCCAGATAGAACTCGTCGCTCATCTGGAAGGTGTGGCGGCCAAAGCGCTTGTAGGCACGATCCTGGAAGGGACGGATCATGGCAATGGTCTCGCGCGCGAGCTCAGGTTTGTCGCTGTATGACGAGGTAAAGCGCCTCTGGTGCTTGGTAAAACCGAGCGGCACGATGCCCAGGCTCGTGATCTGCTCGTGCTCCTCGCAAAAGCGTAGGGTCTTTTGCAGCTCCTCGCCGTCGTTCATGCCGGGGCACAAAACGATCTGCGCGTGGATCTCGATGCCGGCGGCCATGATGGTCTCGAGCACGTCCATGCCGCGCTGGGCGTTGCGGCCCATCATACGGCGGCGGACATCGGGGCTTACGGCATGGACCGACACGTTCATGGGGCTCATGTTGCGGTCGATGACGTTTTGTACGTCCTCGTCGGAAAGGTTCGTGAGCGTGACAAAGTTGCCCTGTAAAAAGCTCAAGCGGTAATCATCGTCGCGGATGTAGAGCGTGGAGCGGCCGCCCTTGGGCAGCATGGTCATAAAGCAGAACACGCAGGCGTTCACACAGGTACGCATGCCGTCGAAGATGGGGCCGTCGAACTCAAGGCCCCAGTCCTCGCCGGGAAAGCGATCGAGCTCGACGGGGGTGACGGTGCCGTCGCGCGGGTCGAGAACCTCAAGTTCGACGGTGTCCTCGTCGGCCTCCCAGAGCCACACGATCATGTCGGTCAGCTGCTCGCCGTTGACCGTGAGCACGCGCATGCCCGGCTCGATACCCACATCCCATGCGGGCGATTCGGGACGCACGTTCTTTACGAGCGCGCCCTCACCCGGCTCGGGGTCGCGGCTGCGCCCGTAATCGGCCACCTCGGCGGCGTATGCGGGTACGGTCTGGTCCATGATTAGCGACAAAGCTCCTTGATGCGCGCAACGGCGCGTTCGATGTGTTCTTGCGGAGTTGAGGCTCCGGCGGTGATGCCGATACGGCGCGCGTTGGCAAACCATGCGGCCTCAAGCTCGGAAGCTTCCTCGATGTGATGGGTGTGCTCGCAGACATCGGCACAAATCTGCGCCAGGCGGCGCGTATTGCCCGAATTTTTGCCGCCCACGACGACCATGCAATCACAGCGGTTGGCAAGTGCAGCGGCCGCCTGCTGGCGCTCACTCGTGGCAGCGCAGATCGTGTTGATCACACGCAGCTCCTGCACACGCGGAGTGATGGAGGCCACGACCTCGGCCAGGTTCTGCGCGGTTTGGGTGGTCTGCACAACCAGGCCCACCTTGCCCTTGAGCGGCAGCGCGTCCGCATCGGCGGCGCAACTCACGACCTGCGCGTCATCGCCGGCGTGGCCCAGGATGCCCTCGACCTCGGGGTGGCCCGGCTCGCCCACGACGATCACACGGTAGCCCTCGCGCACCAGGCGCTCGGCCGCCACGTGGACCTTCTTGACGTAGGGGCAGGTGGCATCGACCACGGTAAGGCTGCGTTCGCGAGCGGCGTCAATGACCTGCGGCACCACGCCGTGGGCGCGGATGATCACGGTGCCCGACGCAGCGTCGTCCAAGGTGTCGGCCAGGCCCACACCTGCCTCGGCGAGCTCACGCACCACGATGGGGTTATGGATGAGCGGACCCAGCGTGTGGACCTGAGCACTCTCCCCTGCCTGCGGCGCGGCGGCCAGCGCCATGTCGAGCGCACGCTGCACGCCGTAGCAGGTACCGGCGTGGGCAGCGATTTCGATGGTGGGGACGACCTCCTCAGCGGCGGTCGCGGCGGTATTCATGACGTTCTCGCCCATGGCTAGAACCTGCCGGGGTGCTCGGCGCACAGGTCGTCGCGCATGGCGTAGACGCGGCTCATGGCCTCGGACTCAAACCATGCCAGGCGCTCCTTGCGCTTGAGCTCGGCCGGTGCATCGGATAGCGAGATGGCCTTGCCGGCACGGATCCAGCACTTTTTGGGGCGCATGAGCTTTTTGCCTGCAGGCGTGATATCGGACCAGCCGCAGATGGCGAGCGGGTTGACGGGCGCCTTGCCCATCTGGGCAATGAGCGCAAAACCACCATGGACCTCGGGCTTAATCTCGCGCGAGCGGATGCGCGTGCCCTCGGGGAAGATCAGGACGTCCTCGCCGCGCTGCAGTGCATGCTGGGCGGCACGCAGGCACTTCATGTCGGCGGTGCCGCGCTCGACGGGGATGCCGCCCACGCGGCTAAAGGCCCAGCGCACGATCTTGCTCTTGGCAAACTCGGACTTAAAGATGGGGCGAATGCGGCGGCCGCCAAAGAATAGCGCCGTCTCTACAGCCAGGAGCTCGGCCATCGAGGTGTGGTTGCAGATGACCACGCTGCCGCGGCCTTCCTGGCGCTCAAACAGCAGGTCGGCGTCCTCTACCTTCCAGCGCCACATGAGCTTGGAGAAGACCCACAGGATGCCCATGACCACGAAGACGGTGCCGCGGATGAGCACGGGGAACTCGGCATAAGGCGCGTTGTAGTAATCCTCGGGCGTCTGCTTAAACAGGCGCATGAGCTACCTCCTTTGGTTGATGAGGTCCTCGATTATCGAGACGACCTCGTCGATGGTATGTGCGGTGGAGTCGACATGCACGGCGTCCTCGGCGGGCACGAGCGGCGCGACCTCACGGCTGCTGTCGAGCTTGTCGCGCTGCTTGAGGGCGTCGAGGGTCTCGTCGACCTCGGCCTCGAGCTGCTCTTTGGTGAGCGGCTGGGCATCGTTTTGGTGGCGCTGCAGCACGCGGCGACGGGCGCGCTCGCGCGGGTCGGCGGTCAGAAAGACCTTGACCTGCGCGTTGGGGAACACGACGGTGCCGATGTCGCGACCCTCGGCCACGATGTCGCGGTCCTCGGCGGCGCGACGCTGATGGATGAGCATGGCCGCGCGTACGCCCGGGTAGGCCGAGACCTTGGAGACGTTGGCGTCCACCTGCGGGGTGCGAATGGCAACCGAAGCGTCCTGGCCGTCGATGGTCAGGCGCGTGTCCTCGCCGGTGCCGTTGGTAAAGCGGATCTCGATCTGCTCGGCGAGGGCGTCGATGGCTGCCTCGTCGTCCAGATCGATGCCGCGGTCGAGCGCGGCGAAGGTGACGGCGCGATACATGGCACCCGTGTCGAGCTTGTTAAAGCCCAGCTGGCGGGCGATCTCCTTGGCGATGGTGGACTTGCCGGATCCGGCGGGGCCGTCGATGGCGACGATCATGCAATGCTTCCTTTCGGTGGTTGACGTGCTGGTATGGGACGCGGGCGCTGCTTGCTGGCGGACTGGCTAGCCCGTGTAGCGCTCGCGGTAGGTGTTGCGCTTGGGCGCGGAGCCGTGGCTGCCGTGGTGGCGCGTGCGGGTCGCGGGGTTGGCCGCCGGCGCGGCGGAGCGCTTGGCGCCGGCCTGCTTGGGCGGGATGCCGCCGGCCTTGAGGATCTGCACCTCGCGGTCGGTGAGCTCGCGCCACGAGCCCTTGGCCACGTCCTTGAGCTCCAGGCCGGCAAAGTTGC
Organism: Collinsella sp. LCP19S3_B6; assembly: GCF_052121815.1. NCBI lineage: Bacteria > Bacillati > Actinomycetota > Coriobacteriia > Coriobacteriales > Coriobacteriaceae > Collinsella > Collinsella sp. LCP19S3_B6. The sequence goes on along the minus strand of NZ_JBQKDN010000006.1, from coordinate 74,593 downwards.
AGCGGTGCAGGCGGATCACCGGGTGGTGGATTTTGCTCAGCATGCGCTTGACCTGGTTCTTGCGGCCTTCGCGGATGATGACCTCCACGGCGGTGGTGCCGGGCTTCACACCCTGCGGGGCCACCGCCTCGGCCTCGCGCGCGGTAATGACGCGGCAGATTGCCGGCTGGCACAGGCCGTCGTCGAGCTCGATGCCGCGGCGCAGCGGTTCCAAGTCGCGATCGGTCAGGTGGCCGTCCACGAGCGCCTGGTAGGTCTTGTAGACGTGCTTGCTGGGGTGCAGCAGGTCCTGCGACAGGTCGCCGTCGGTGGTAAAGAGCAAAAGGCCCGTGGTGTCGCGGTCCAGGCGACCCACCGGGAAGAGCCCCGGAAAACGGTCGCGCGGGACCAGGTCGGCCACGCAGGGGCGCTCCTGCGGATCGCTCATGGTGGTGAGATAGCCGGTCGGCTTGTAGAGCATCAGGTACACGGCGCCCTGGTTGAGCTTGACGGGCATGCCGTCGACCTCGATATGGTCGCGGTCCACATCGACCTTGGTGCCCAGTTCGGTCGCGACCTGGCCGTTGACGGTCACGCGGCCGGCGGTCATCAGGTCCTCCGAGCCGCGGCGGCTCGCAACACCCGCGCGCGCCAAAAAGCGCTGCAGGCGCATGGTGTGTGGGTAGACGGGCTGGGGGTCGATCGCGGGCGCGCCCGTGGCAACAGCGGTACGCGTCTCCCCTGCTTCGCTAGTCCTCGTCATGCGTATCCTCCGCAGCGTCGTCGGTGGCAAGTGTTTCCTCGCCGCCGACTGCCTCGACATCCTCAACATCGGTATCCAGCAGCTCGCGCTCTTCGTCTAGGTCCTCGGCCTGCTCCTCGAGCGTAGACTGAATGCTGCGGCCGCTCAGGCGCTCGCGGATAAATTGACGCGACTGCTCGTCGGGGGCAAACTGCTCCAGATCGGGAAGGTCGCGGGTGGAGCGCAGACCAAACTTCTCCAAAAAGGCGTTGGTCGTGCCGTAAATAATGGCCTGACCGCGCTGGGGGTCGCGGCCGAGCTCGCGCACCAGACCCTTGTCAACGAGCGACGCGATGACGCCGTCGGAGTTGACGCCGCGGATGCCCTTGACCACCTCGCGCGTGACGGGCTGGTGGTAGGCGATGACGGCCAGGGTTTCGAGTGCCGCCTGCGACAGTTTTTGCGTATCCCAGCTCAGCACATAAGCTTCGACCACGTCGTGGTAGGCGGGGTGCGTGAACAGGCGCCAGCCGCCGGCGACCTCGCGCAGCTGAAAGCCGCGATTGGCCTCCTCGTACTCAACTTTGAGCTCGGCCAAAAGCGACGCACACTCGCCCGGGGCGATATCCAGCGCATCTGCCAGCGCGGGCGCGCTCACCGGATCGCTCGAAACCAGCAACAGCGCCTCGAGGGCGCCTTTGAGGCTGTTTGCCTCTAGCGTGGAAAGGGTTGACATGGTAGCCGCTCCTATTCGGTGAGCTCGGGGCCCTCGCCGGGCACGTATGCCTCGGCGCCCTCGACGCGGTTGATGCGGATGGTTCCAAAGATCTCGTCCTGGCTCAGGGTGAGCGAGCCTCGCTTGGCGAGCTCCAGCATGGCCAGGAAGGTGACGACGAGCTGCTCGGTGGTGGCGTCGCCGTCCAGCAGCTCGCGGAAGGTGCAAGTTTGGTGCGCCATGGTGAAGCGGTCGACCGAGGCCACCGTCAGGTCGAGCGGCACGCGATGCGGCGCCACGTGCTCGGCCTCCAGCAGGAAGGTCTGGCGCTTGCCGTCCAGGTCGGCGCAGATGACGGCGAGGCCGCGCAGGGTAATGCCGGCCAGGTAGTCGGGCATGAGGCCCAAAAACTCGGGGTCGGGGCCGGCCACGCGCGGATGCATGCGGCTTTCGGCCTGCATGCGCGCGCCAAGGGCCGCCGCCGCGCCCTTAAACTGCTTGTAGGCGATCAGGCGCTGGATCAGGACCTCGCGCAGAGCGTCGCCGTCGAGTGCGCTGAGTTCCTCGAGGTCTTCGTCAATCTCGTCATCGTCGTCGGCTTTGTGCGGGGCCTCCTGGGGCACCAGCGAGGCGGCCTTGATGTCCAAAAGGGTTGCCGCGACCAGTAAAAAGTCGCTCGCCACGTCCAGGTCCAGCGCCTCAATACGATCGACCTCGGCAAGGTACTGCTCGGCCACCTCGCTGATAGAGATGGCGCCGATATCAACTTTTTGGCGGGTTACCAACTGCAGCAGCAGGTCGAACGGTCCGCTGTAGACCTGCGTCGACACGCGATACGACATCTTCGACCTCCTTTGACGGCGCCTTCGCGGCGCGGTTTGGGTGCATGTTGCGACCGTTTTGCACGGTCGACCTGTAAGTTTACCCTAGATGCCGGCGATTGCGAAGTTAAGCAGCTGCCCAGCGAGCGGATACACGGTAACGTCGAAATATCGTCCGATCACGTCGATGCCGGTCCACATGGGCAGCAGATACAGCACAATGATGAGTATGGGCATGGCGTATTGCTGAAGTTGGTAGTAGTTGGCGAGTGCCTTGCCTTTGAGAAACGGCACGATGATCGACGAGCCGTCGAGCGGCGGGATCGGGATGAGGTTAAAGAACGCGAGCGACAGGTTGACCACGATAAACGTAGCGCCGAAGTTCATGATTTGGGACGCTACGGCAAAGGACATGCTGGTGTAGAGGTTGCCATATGCTGCGTGCATGAGGGCCGCGGCAAGGCACGCCAGCGCGATGTTCGAGGCGGGGCCTGCCGCGCTCACCAAGAACTCGTCGCGCTTGGGATGCTTAAGGTTGTTGAGGTACACGGGCACCGGCTTGGCAAAGGCAAACACCGGGCCGCCGGCGGCGAGCATGAGCAGCGGCAGAAGGACGGTGCCAAACGGATCGATGTGGTTGAGCGGGTTGAGCGAGACGCGGCCGCGCGAACGGGCCGTCTTGTCGCCAAGCGCCCAGGCTGCGGCGGCGTGTGCGCTCTCGTGGATCACGATGCCCACGATGACGGCGACGGCGCTGGCAAGTAGGTTCATGAAGTAGCTGCTGGACATAACGATCCCTTAGCGGACGCGGCGCGAGGCGCGCGTAAGCAGGTGGTCGGCCACAAACAGGATGACGGCAACGATGGCGTAATCCAGGCGGAACACACCGCCAAAGGGCGATGTGATGACGCCGTAGCCCGCGATAGCGCTCGGCAGCGCGCGCGAAAGCTCAACGACAAAGCCCACAATCTGCAGCTTGGCGGTGAGGCCGCTAAAGCACAGCAGCACAGTCATCGCGCTCATAAAGATGCCGCAGATGCGGCACGCGATGGCGATGATGCTCATCGCCACGGCAGCGGCCTTACGAGAGTTCACGCGCAGTCTCCTCTTCGATCTGGGTGGAAAGCTCGAGCCATTCGTCCTCGAGCTTGGGCAGCTCTTGCTTAAGGCCGTTATATTCCCCCAGCGCGGCGTTGAACTTATCCTGATCGGCATAAAGCTCTTCGCTCGCCATCAATTCCATAAGCTCGTCATAGCGGGCACGCTTTTTGTCGAGCTCGGCCTCGATCTTCTTGAGCTGGTTGCGCACGCCCTTGAGCTTTTTGTTGAGCGCAGCGCGGGCCTGGGCCTCGGCGCGCTTTTGCTCCTTGGTCTTTTTGCCCTCGGCCGGCTTAGGCGCTGCTGCGGGGGTATCGGCCTGGGCGGCGCTGGCTTTGGTGGGCTTGGCCGCGGAAGGTGTGCTCTCCCCTGCAGCCTCGGCGGCGGCGCGGGCTGCGAGGTCCTCGCGCTTGTAGAGGTAGTAGTCGTAGTCGCCGTCATAGACCGTGACATTGCCATCGCGGATATCGATCACGCGGTTGGCCACGGCTCGCACCAGGTGCTCGTCGTGACTGATCAGAACAATGGTGCCGGGGAAGTTTTGCAGGGCGTTCTCGAGCATGTCCACCGAGTCGATGTCCAAGTGGTTGGTGGGCTCGTCCAGGCACAGAAGCGCCTCAGGGGCCACGAGCATCTTAGCCAGGGCCAGACGCGCCTTTTCGCCGCCGGAAAGAACGCGAACCTGCTTTTCGATAGAATCGTTGTCGCTAAACAGGAAGGCGCCCAGTAGGCTGCGCTGCTGCGGCACGGTCCACTTGGGCGTAACGGTGTCGATTTCTTGCAGGACGGTGTTGGACTCGGTCATGCCTTCGAGCGCGTGTTGGGCGTAATAGGCCACGCCCACGTTGGTACCTAGTTCGCGCGTGCCGGTAGTGGGCGGCTCCAGGCCGGCGATGATCTTCATGAGGGTGGACTTGCCGGCGCCGTTAGGGCCGACGAGCGCCACATGCTCGCCGCGATAGAGCTTAAGGTCGATATCGCTATAGATGTGCTTGTTGCCGTAGGACTTGGACACGCCCTCCAGGCCCACGACCATGTCGCCGGAGCGCGGCGGATCGGGGAACTTAAAGTCGATGTGCTTGTGGCCCTCGGGCAGGATGACGAGCTCCTTTTTGATCTGCTCGATCTTGCGGATGCGCTCCTGCGCCTGGGCGGCCTTGGTGGGCTTGTAGCGGAACTTGTCGACGAAAACCTGCATGTGGGCGATGTCGCGCTCCTGGGCGGCACGCTTGGCGCGCATCTGCTCCAGGTTGTCCTCGCGCTGCTTGAGGTAGCTGCTGTAATTGCCGGTGTAGGTGGTCACGCGGCGGTTCTCGAGCGCGGCGACGTGGTCGACGCAGGCGTCCATAAAGGCGCGGTCGTGGCTGACGATGAGCACGGCGCCGTCGTAGTTGGCGATAAAGCCGCGCAACCACTGGACGCTTTCGAGGTCCAGGTGGTTGGTGGGCTCGTCCAGAAGCAGCAGGTCGGGATGGCGCAGGAAGAGCTTAGCCAGCGCGATGCGCATCTGCCAGCCGCCCGAGAACTCGGAACACGGGCGCTCAAAGTCGGTGACCTTAAAGCCCAGACCGGACAGGATCTTGCGGGCATTGCTTTCGAGCTCGTAGCCGCCCAAGTGCTCAAAGCGGTCCTGGACCTGGCCGTACTCGTTAAGGAGCGCGTCGACGTCCTTGCCCTGCTCAGAGAGCTCGGTGATCTGGGCTTGCAGCTCGTTGGCGCGCTCACCCATGCGGCGGATTTCCTTGGCGGCGGCCATGACCTCGGCGAGGATGGTCGTGTCCTTGTGCTCCAGGTTGGTTTCCTGCTCGAGGTAGCCCACCTGACAGTCCTTGGAGTACTGGACCTGGCCGGCGTCGGGGCTGTCGATACCCATGATGATTTTGAGCATGGTGGTTTTGCCGGCGCCGTTGGGTCCCACGAGCGCAAAGCGCTCGCCGGGGTTGATCTGAAAGGACGCGCCGCTAAAGAGGACGCGCGCGCCGAAGCTTTTTTCGATCTTGTCGACCAGGAGGATCATGGTGCCGCCTTTGACCTTGTGTGCCTATATGAAAAAAGGCCCCAACTTGCGTTGGAGCCTCATTCAATGCTCGGGTGGAGACGAGGGGGATCGAACCCCTGACCTCTTGACTGCCAGTCAAGCGCTCTCCCAGCTGAGCTACGCCCCCGTGCGAAGAAGTACTATACGGGAACTCGGACGGCGATGCAAGGACAATTTTAGAAAAACTTTCGCCGTCGCGGCGCGGGGGCGCGGACCCGCACAGGATCGAGGGTCCGCGATGCCTGGCCATGCCCGCGGGGCGCGCCCTAAGGCGTGCGGTGCTGCCGCAGCCCGCCTTTCCGGCTCCAGCCCGGTCGCCCCCGGGGACCTCCCGCCATGAACGCGACCCAAGGCGTTTGGAAGTGGGCAAACAAGCTACTTGCAAGAAAATGTTGCCATGAAAAAGAAACAGGCCAGACAAATTGCCTGACCTGTTGAAAAACCTGGTGGGCCCTCCGGGATTCGAACCCAGAACCCAGGGATTATGAGTCCCCTGCGCTAACCGTTGCGCCAAGAGCCCTTTATATTAGTGGTTGCAAAGGCAATGGAGAAGTTCCATTTAGCGTGTCGTTGCACCACGACGTGAAATACTACCATGCGCGCAATGGTCATTCAACGCACGATCTTTTCGATCGGAAGGATCATGGTCCTGCCTTTGACCTTGTGTGCCTATATGAAAAAAGGCCCCAACTTGCGTTGGAGCCTCATTCAATGCTCGGGTGGAGACGAGGGGAATCGAACCCCTGACCTCTTGACTGCCAGTCAAGCGCTCTCCCAGCTGAGCTACGCCCCCGTGCAAAGAAGTACTATACGGGAACTCCTCCAAGGGTGCAAGAACAATTTTGAAGAAACTTTTTTGATCACACTCTCTGTGTCAAAAAGAAAAAGGCCAGAGGCTTATCACCTCTGACCTGTGCTTTTGATGGTGGGCGATACAAGATTCGAACTTGTGACCCCATCCGTGTGAAGGATATGCTCTACCCCTGAGCCAATCGCCCGTCGCCTTTCGGCAAAAGAGATACTAACATAGCAACGCGAGGATTACCAAGAACTTTTTGGCTTCGATTGTAAAATCGTATGCCAAACCGCTCCGGAGCAATCCGTGTTTACGGCATACTTGCAGCACAACGACCTGTTCCTACACTCGTCGTCAAAACCAGCAGCTAAACCAATTTTCATACGGCAAGACCTTCTCGTAATAGGTGTCGAAGATCTTGGGATGCTCGTACTCGTAAATCCCGCTGGACCACACCACCATTTGTTGAAATGATTAAACCTTTTTATAGACTCGCGCCGAAACGCCCGCCGCGAACACAGTCAACCAATTGAGCCTCTTTATAAGAAAAAAAGCCTCCGGTTTTCCGAAGGCCTTTGCATTCACGATGGTGGAGACGAGGGGGATCGAACCCCTGACCTCTTGACTGCCAGTCAAGCGCTCTCCCAGCTGAGCTACGCCCCCGTGACGAGGAGATACTATAGGGGAATGTTTTGCTTGATGCAAGAGATTTTTGTTGAAACTTTTTCTTACGGGTTTTCCTGGGACGGGGCTGAATTGACTGATTTTGACTTCGGCAAAATCAGTCAATTAACCCACCGTCCCGATAAAACCCTCACGGTATAAAAAACCGATTGCGATGCCTTGGTGGACTTGAATCTTGGCCGTTTTCCTTACGACATTAGAGATGCCCGTGTCAGCTAACAGGCCTAGAGGGCTGTGATCCAGTTCCCACTCTAGGCCGTGTTCGCTTACTACTGTCCCAGGGGCTATGGCGATGATGGAGAAGGTTTTGCCCTCGGCATCCTCGATGATCCAGGTCTCGCCTGCGTGAAGGATGCGGGCAATCACCTTGTCCTCGGCAATCCAAATGGGGGCATCCTCGTAGCCTGCAAGCAGCCCAGTTACGGAAAGCGCCATGTCCGGGCGACCGCCGGTGGCACAGGTCGCAACCACCTCGGCACCCGGCCAGCGACGGCGGACCGAATCGAGTGCCAACGCCAGATCGGTATAGTCCTTGTAGGGGTCGTGGCGCTCAACCTCAAAGGCCTCGGCGGCATCGACCAACGCGCGACCGGTGTCGCTCACCGTGTCGGCATCTCCTACATACACGTCGCAACCTAGTCCCGAGCCCAGCAGCGCGTCGAGCCCGCGGTCCACGGCGACAACGTGGTCGCACTCCCCCGCCAGTCGACGCAACAGATCCGCGCTCGCCAGCACCGGCGAGCCGCAAACAACTAATACTTTGCAAGCCACGGCCCTCGCCTAGCCCTTAAACGCAAGCACACGGGCCAGATCCAGGTCCTCATAGCTATCGATAAAGATATCGCAGTTATCGCGAACCTCGTCGCGCTCCATACGGCCGTGCTGGTCATAGATGCCCACGCGCTTAAAGCCTGCAGTGCCAGAGCTCTTAAGGCCAAAGACGGCGTCCTCAAACACCCACGCGCGCTCAAACTGGTGCCCGTGGCGCTCCTCAAGGCGGCGCAGCGCCAGCTCGTACACGTCGGAGAATTGCTTGGAACGCCCCGCCTCGCCCGTCGTGGTAATAAGCTCCATGTAGGCGTCGAGCCCCGCACCCACGAGTGCGGACTGCACCAGCTCGGCCGGCGTGGACGTGGCCACGCACATAGCAATGCCGGCCAATTTCGCCTGCTCCAAAAATGCCAGGAGCCCCTCGCGCGGCGGCACCTTGGAGTAGCCATCGATCAGGATGTCGCTCAGCTCGCGATACAGCTCCTCGCCATTTTCGCCAATGCCCCACGTGTCGTGGTAGGCCTGGCACTCGTCCTCGAGCGACAAATGCTCAAACTGGGCAAAATCGTCAACCGTTACATCAATGCCGTAACGCCGCAATAGTTCGGGCTGCGCATAGCCCCAAACGGGGGTGCTATTTACCAGTGTGCCGTCGCAATCAAAAATAAAAGCAACATTAGAGGCGGCTGTGTGGTTCATTCGCAAACCTTTCAATGTCAAATGGTAAACAACCTGCTAAAAACGTTTTACCAAACGTAAATCTAAAAATTTTGAAACCCTAATTGGTAAAACTGTCAAGAGTTTTACCATCGCAATTCTGTCAGTGGCATAAACATGGCGCTCACCGATTAAACGCCACCGTAAATCCACTTTCGTCCATAAAACTAACGGACAGGTGTTATTGTGGTTTTTGCCGAAAGTTCCACCGAGCACGTGAGGTGGGACGAATCATAGAGCTATCGCCGTCCCTTCGATTCGTGCAGCCTTGGACCTTTCGCATCTAGTCACCAAGGCAACACGCTGCCGCGTCATGATGGGATCAAACGTGAGCGATACAAAGCTAATGCCAGCAACCAAAAAGCCCGCTACCCGTAAAGCCGCCCCGCACGCACCGGAGCTCACCAAGGACGATGTCTATCTGTTTGGCATTGGAATGTGGGAGCGCAGCTGGGAAAAGATGGGCGCGCATCCCGACACGCAGCAGCGCACGCGCGGCTGGCGTTTTTGCGTTTGGGCGCCCGACGTTAAGAGCGTCCACGTTATCGGTGAATTTAACAATTGGGACGAACAAGCCAACCCGCTGGTGCCCGTACACACGAGCGCTATCTGGGAAGGCTTTATTCCTGGCGCCGAGCAGGGCCAGCTCTATAAATACCTCATCGAGACCAACGAGGGCGAAAAGCTCTACAAGGCCGATCCGTACGCCTTTAAGGCCGAGTGCCCTCCGGGAACGGCGAGCGTGCTGTGGACCCTCGATGGCTACCAGTGGAACGACGCCGCGTGGCTCAAGCGCCGCGCCGGCCACAACCACATGTCGCAGCCGCTCAACATCTACGAGGTGCATATTGGCTCGTGGAAGCGCCACGGAGACGAGCCACAGGGCGAGCCGGACGAGTACGGCAACTACCCCGGTCCCATGGACCCCTTCCCTGCGCAGCGCGGCGAGTTTTACACTTACGACGACCTGTCGGTGGAGCTCGTGGACTACGTGCGCGATATGGGCTACACGCATATCGAGGTCATGCCGCTTATGGAGCACCCCTTCGATGGCTCCTGGGGCTACCAGACGACCGGCTACTTTGCCGCCACGTCACGCTACGGCAACCCGCAGCAGCTCATGCACTTTATCGATGCATGCCACGAGGCGGGCATCGGCGTGATTATGGACTGGGTACCCGGCGGTTTTTGCGCCGACTCCCACGGCCTTGCCACCTTTAACGGCCACATGCTGTTTGAGCACGAGATTCACCCCAACTGGGGCACGCACAAGTTTGACTTCGCCCGCGGCGAGGTCCGCTCCTTCTTGGTCTCCAACGTGCTGTACTGGATCGAGAACTTCCATGTGGACGGCATTCGCATGGACGGCGTGTCCAGCATGCTGTACCTCAACTTTGGCATTGACGATCCTGGCCAAAAGAAGTTCAACAAGTACGGTACCGAGGAGGACCTGGACGCCAGCGCGTTTATCCGTCAGGTCAACTGCGCTGTTGAGGCGCACTACCCCGACGTGATGATGATGGCCGAGGAGTCCACCGCGTGGCCGCTTGTGACCTATCCGCCGCAGGACGGCGGCCTGGGCTTCCACTACAAGTGGGACATGGGCTGGATGAACGACACCCTGCACTACATGCAGACCGATTTTCCGTGGCGCCCCGGCAATCACGGCTTGCTCACGTTCTCCATCATGTACGCCTTTACCGAGAACTTTATCTGCCCGCTGAGCCACGACGAGGTCGTGCACGGCAAGTGCTCGCTCATTGGCCGCATGCCGGGTGACTGGTGGCGCCAGTTTGCCGGCCTGCGCACGCTCGCCTTCTACCAGATGACGCACCCCGGTGCCAAGCTCAACTTTATGGGCAACGAGATCGGCCAGTTTATCGAGTGGCGCTACTACGAATCTATTCAGTGGTTCTTGACCGAGCAGTATGAGACCCATGCACACCATCAGGCGTTCATTAAGGCGCTCAACCACCTGTATACCGCCGAGCCCGCCCTGTACGAGCGCGGCTACAATGACGACGGCTTTACCTGGATCGACGCGGACAACTCCAAGCAGTCCATCGTGAGCTTTGTGCGTCAGGGCGAGGACGTCGATGACGACCTCGTGATCCTGATCAACTTTGACCCGGCGGCCTACGAGAGCTTCCGTGTGGGCGTGCCGCGTGAGGGCGACTGGGAGGTCATCTTTGACTCCGACCGTCCCGAGTTTGGCGGCAGCGGCTATGCTGGCGAGGAGCCCTACACCTGCTCGAGCGAGCCCTATCCCTGGAACGGGCAGATGGACTCCATCGAGATTAAGGTGCCCAGCCTGGCAGGCGTGGTGCTTAAGCGTCGCGGCCCCAGCAGCTATAAGCCGCCCGTGGTCGAGGAGCCCAAGAAGGCGACCCGCAAGCGTGCGTCCTCGGTAAAGCCCAAGCCAGCGGCCGCTAAGAAGGCTCCGGCTAAGGCAAAGGCTACGACGACCAAGGCCAAGGCTAAGGCCGCCGCAAAGCCCGCTGCCAAGGCTACCGCGACCAAGAAGCCGGCTGCCAAAAAGGCCGCCACCAAAGCCAAGTCTGCTTCTGTTAAGTCGTCACCTAAGGATGCGTAACAAAGGCGTTACCACTGTAATTTCCCGCCCCAGCGGGGCGTAGGATACAAGTCACAGCCGTTCCGGGAGAAACATCCCCGGGGGAAGGAACGTATGAATAAGATCTTCGACAACAAGCAGGAGTTTACCGAGCTCTATCGCGATGCCGTCATGAGCATTAGCGGCAAGAACGTCGAGGCCGCCAGCGACCTGGATCGCTTTAACGCCCTGGCCAAGCTCGTGGCCGAGAAGGCCCGCACCGTTGCCACCAAGAGCGACGCCCGTGCGGCAGCCGAGGGCAAGAAGCGCGTGTACTACTTCTCGATCGAGTTTTTGATCGGCCGCCTGCTTGACAACTACCTGCTCAACTTTGGCGTGCGCGACATGGTCGCCGAGGCGCTCGACGATATGGGCCTTGACCTGTCCGTCATCGAGAGCCAGGAGCCCGATCCGGCGCTGGGCAACGGTGGCCTGGGTCGTCTGGCCGCATGCTTCCTGGATTCCATGGCAGCCGAGGGCATTGCCGGCTACGGCAACGGCATGCGCTACCGCTACGGCCTGTTTAAACAGGAGATCGTCAACGGCAGCCAGGTCGAAACCACCGACGAGTGGCTCACCAACGGCTATCCCTGGGAGGTCCGTCGTCAGGACAAGGCCGTGACCATTAAGTTTGGTGGCCGCGTCGAGGGCTTTGAGGAGAACGGCCGCACGTTCTATCGAACCGTGGACACGCAGGACATCCTGGCCGTCCCTTATGACATCCCCGTGGTGGGCTATGCCGGCGAGACCGTCAACAAGCTGCGCGTCTGGGCCGCTGAGCCGGTCGAGGAGCACTTTGACCTTGAGGCCTTCAACCGCGGCGACTACGCCCTGGCCGACGCCGAGCGCGCCGAGGCCGAGGCTATCAGCGCCATCCTCTACCCCAACGACGCCGGCGAGCACGGCCGTCTGCTGCGTCTGAAGCAGGAATACCTGTTTGTCTCGGCCGGTATCTATAGCCTGCTCGACACCTTTGAGAAGGAACACGGCGCGAACTGGGAGCTGCTGCCGCAGTTTGTGGCCATCCACACCAACGATACGCACCCCGCCATGTGCGGCCCCGAGCTCATGCGCATCCTCATCGACGAAAAGAAGCTCGAGTGGGATGACGCCTGGAACATCGTGACGCAGGTCGTGAGCTACACCAACCACACCATCCTGCCCGAGGCCCTGGAGAAGTGGCCCATCGGCACGTTCTCCAAGCTCCTCCCCCGTGTGTACCAGATCATCGACGAGATCAGCCGTCGTTGGCATGAGTCGTTCGATACTACGCAGGAGGGCTGGCAGGAGCGTCTGCGCCAGACAGCCATCCTATGGGACGGCGAGGTTCGCATGGCCAACCTGTCCGTGATCTGCAGCCACAGCGTCAACGGCGTGGCCAAGATTCACTCCGATATCATCAAGAACAATGTGCTCAAGGACTTCTATGCCTTAACGCCCGAGAAGTTCAACAACAAGACCAACGGCATCTCGCACCGTCGCTTCTTTGCCGAGGCCAACCCCACCTACGCCAAGCTCGTGACCGAGGCCATTGGCGACGGCTGGCTGAAGGACGCCTTTGAGCTTGAGAAACTTAAAGGTTTTCAGAACGACACCGAGTTCCTGAAGGCCGTGGGTGCCTCCAAGCGCACCAATAAGGAGCGTCTTGCCGCCTACGTTAAGGCAGAGACCGGTCTGGTTATTGACCCCAACACCGTCTTCGATGTTCAGGTAAAGCGTTTCCATGCCTACAAGCGCCAGCTCATGAACATCATGAAGGTGATGGACATCTACAACCGTCGCATCGCCAATCCCAACTTCCACGTGACACCGACGACCTTTATCTTTAGCGGCAAGGCTGCCTCGAGCTACACCTTTGCCAAGGAGACCATCCGCCTGATCAACTCGGTGGCCGAGGTCATCAACAACGACCCGCGCGTCAACGAGGTCATGAAGGTCTGCTTTATCCCCAACTTCCGCGTGAGCAACGCACAGCTCATCTACCCTGCCGCCGAGATTTCGGAGCAGATTTCCACAGCTGGCAAGGAGGCCTCGGGCACGTCCAACATGAAGCTCATGATGAACGGCGCCATTACGCTGGGCACCCTCGACGGCGCCAACATCGAAATCGCCGATTTGGCCGGCCGCGAGAACGAGGCGATCTTTGGCCTGACCGCTCCCGAGGTCGAGCAGCTCTGGGCATCGAACAGCTACTTTGCGTGGGATACGCTCAACAATGATCGCGAACGTCTGGGCCGCGTGATGGATGAGCTCAAGGACAACACGTTTGCCGGCCTTTCGGGCAACTTTGAGAGCATCTACAACGAGCTTATGAACAACAACGACCCCGACCTGGTCATGGCAGACTTCCGCAGCTACGTGGATGCATGGGAGAAGCTCACGGGCAGCTATGGCGACCAGGAGACCTGGAACCGCAAGGCGCTGCTCAACACCGCCTCGAGCGGCTGGTTCTCGAGCGACCGCACCATTCGCGAGTACCGCGACGAGATCTGGCACGCTTAAAGGCCGCGAGTTCCCTTTGCCGCACGGCATTACTCGACGGGCGCGACCGAGCGCCGCGCCCGTCGCTAATGGGTTTAGGAACATCGATGACAGAAGGAGAATTCGATGAGTAAGAAAGAATGCATCGCGATGCTCCTCGCAGGAGGACAGGGAAGCCGATTGGGGGCACTCACCCAAAAGATCGCTAAACCGGCGGTTAGCTTTGGTGGCAAGTTCCGCATTATCGACTTTTCGCTGTCCAACTGCTCCAATTCGGGCATCGACACGGTGGGCGTTCTGACGCAGTATCGTCCCTACCTGCTGCATGCCTACGTGGGCTCTGGCGAGGCGTGGGATCTGGACAGCCGCGACGGTGGCGTGTCGATCCTGCCGCCGTACGAGACGCAAACCGGTGGCGCATGGTATGCGGGCACGGCCGACGCCATCACGCAGAACCTCAACTACATCAAGTCCAACGACCCCAAGTACGTCCTGATTCTTTCGGGCGATCATCTGTATCGCATGGACTACCGCAAGATGCTCAAGACGCACATTGAGAACAACGCCGACCTCACGGTGAGCGTTATGCCCGTGCCGTGGGAGGAGGCCAGCCGCTTTGGCATCCTGACCACCGACCCCGAGGACGGCCGCATCACCAAGTTCACGGAAAAGCCCGAGAAGCCCGATTCGAACCTCGCGTCCATGGGCATCTACATCTTCTCGGCCGACGTGCTGATCAAGGCGCTCGAGGAGGACGCTCTGGACCAGCGCTCGAGCCATGACTTTGGCAAGGACATCATCCCCAAGCTGCTCGGCGAGGACAAGCGCCTGTACAGCTACGAGTTCCACGGCTTTTGGAAGGATGTTGGCACCATCGCCAGCTTCCACGAGACCTCGATGGACCTGCTGGGCAACAACCCCGAGTTCGATCTGTTTGACAAGAGCTTCCCCATCATGTCCAACATCACCACGCGTCCGCCGCACTACATTGGCCCGGACGGTCGCCTGGACGACTGCCTGGTCTCCAATGGCTGCAAGATCTACGGCACCGCTCGCCACTCGATCCTTTCGACCGATGTCATTATCGAGGAGCGCGCCGTGGTCGAGGACTCCGTGCTGCTACCGGGTGCGCACGTTAAGAGCGGCGCGCACATTTGCCGCGCTATTTTGGGCGAGAACTCCACGGTCGAAGAGGGCGTGAAGCTCGGCTCTGTCGATACCACCAAGGATACGGCCGTCGTTGGAAATGACGTCGTTGTCGGGAAGGGGGAATGATCCGATGATCAATCGCAAGGCCATCGGCTATATCACCGCTAACTACTCTTCGACCTACGGCAGCGTGCTGCTCAAGGATCGCCCCATCGCGTCCGTTCCGTTTTTGGGCCGCTACCGCCTGATCGACTTTCCGCTGTCCAACATGATGAATGCCGGCATTAAGACCGTCGGCGTTGTCATGCCGGGCAACTACCGCTCGCTGATCGACCACGTGGGCTCGGGCAAGGACTGGGGCCTGGACCGCAAGAACGGCGGCCTGTTCATGGTGCCCGGCAACGCGTATGGCACCACCAAGGGCGGCATGCGCTTCTTGCTCCGCGACATCATCTCCAACAAGACGCTGTTCCAGCGCTCGGACAAGCCCTATGTTGTGATGATGGGCACCAACGTCATCTTTAACATGGACCTCAACACCATCATCGAGGCGCACGAGAAATCCGGTGCCCAGATGACCGTGGTGTACTGCAAGGCCACGCACAACGTCGAAGACGAGACCAAGCTCGATATCAACGAGAACGGCCGCCTGACGGGCGTAAGCGCCGGCGTCGCGTACGGCGACAACGCCTCTATGGACTGCTGCATCGTCAACCGCGAGACGCTGCTCGAGATCATCGACCACTACCAGGCCGCCGACTATCTGGACCTGCTCGAGGCACTCCAGGGCGACTTTGGCAACATCGACGTGTGCAGCTACAAGTACAAGGGCGAGGTCGTGGGCGTGTTTAGCGAGAAGTCGCTGTATCGTCGCAGCATGGACCTGCTCGACCAGACCGTGGCCGATCGGCTCTTTGACCCCGAGCGCCCGATCCTGACCAAGGCCCACGACGTGCCGCCTTCGCGTTACGCGACCGGCAGCCACGCCTGCAACTCGATCATCTCGGCCGGCTGCATCATCAAGGGCACCGTGCGCAACTCGATCCTGTCGCGCGGCGTTGTGATCGAGGAAGGCGCCTCGGTGACCAACTCGATCATCAACCAGAGCTGCATCATCAAGAGCGGCGCCCGTGTTGAGAACGCCATCCTGGACAAGAACAACGTGGTTCCCACCAACACCGAGCTTCGCGGTACGCCCGAGAACATCCTGGTGCTGGGCAAGGCTCCGTTAACGTCCGATACCACCATCGCTCGTTAACATTGGCACCACATAATCGCACGTAACTTGTAGAATAGTCGCCCGGTTAGCGCCAGGCGACTATTCTCGAATTGCAACATGGGAGACATAATGGCACAAACCAGCAAAAAGATGCAGATCGTGTTTGCCTCGGCCGAGTGCGCGCCGTTTGTTAAGACCGGCGGCCTGGGTGACGTGGCGGGCTCGCTGCCTGCGGCACTCGTGCGCGCTGGCGCCGAAGTCATTGTGATGGTGCCCAAGTACGCCACCATCAAGGACGAGTACAAGGCGCAGATGGAGCACTTTGCCGACTTTTACGTGAGCCTGAGCTGGCGCAACGAGTACTGCGGGTTGGAGAAGCTCGAGCACGACGGCGTCACCTATATGTTCGTGGACAACGAGCACTACTTTGCGCGCGACTATCCCTACGGCTTCTTTGACGACGGCGAGCGCTTCGCGTTTTTCTCCAAGGCCATCACCGAGAGCCTGCAGCACCTGCCCGAAGGCTTTGAGTGCGACATCCTGCACTGCAACGACTGGCAGACGGCGCTGGCGCCCGTGTTCTTGCGAGAGTTCTACCAAGGCCTGCCGCTGTACGACCGCGTCAAGACCGTGTTCTCGATCCACAATGTGGCGTTCCAGGGTCAGTTTAGCGACACCGTGATGGAAGACATACTGGGTATGGCGCATATTCCGGCAGCCGCCACGCAGTTGCGCTGTGACGCCTGCAGCATTAACTATATGCTGGGCGCGCTGCACTATGCCGATGCCATCACCACGGTGAGCCCCACCTATGCGGGCGAGATCCAGACGCCCGAGTTTGGCGAGGGCCTGGATGGCGTGCTGCGCGAGCGTTCCTACGCACTGCAGGGTATCCTCAACGGCATTGACGTTGTGGGTTTTGATCCGGCGACCGACAAGCGCATTGCCGCCAACTACACGGTTGATGACCGTGCGGGGAAGGCCGTATGCAAGGCCAAACTGCAGGAGGAGTTGGGGCTCGAGATTCGCGACGACCGCCCGCTTATGGTGATGGTCACGCGCCTGACGCGACAGAAGGGCATGGACCTGGTCATGTACGCGCTCGACCGCATCCTGTCCGGTGGCGTTCAGGTGGCCGTGCTGGGTACCGGCGACCGCGACTACGAGGACGGCCTGCGCTACTTCCAGGGCAAATACCCCGGCACCATGGCGGCGCGTATCGAGTTTGACCCGGCACTTTCGCAGCGCATGTACGCCGCCGCCGATATGTTCCTGATGCCCTCGAAGTTTGAGCCCTGTGGCCTGTCGCAGATCATTGCCATGCGCTACGGCACCCTGCCCATTGTGCGCGAGACCGGTGGCCTGAAGGACACCGTGCAACCGTACAACGAGTTTACCGGCGAGGGCACGGGCTTCTCATTTAGTCACTTTAACGGCGACGAGATGGGCGACGCGGTGTTCCGCGCGGCTCGCCTGTTCTGGGATAACCGCAAGGCCTGGGATCAGCTGGTCACGCAGGCCATGAGCCAGGACTTTAGCTGGACACGTTCGGCCGATAAGTATCTGGACCTGTACTTCTTTATGCACCCAGAGATTGAGAGGCCGGTGGCAGTGGAGGCTGCTGCGGCTGTGGAGGAGCCGGTTGCTGCCGAAGCCGAGCCTGCGGCACCCGTTAAGGAGCCCGCTGTTGCCGAGGAGCCCAAGGCCGAGGAGAAGCCGGCTGACGACGGCGAGGTAAAGCCCACGGCGAAGCCTGCCGCCAAGAAGACGACGACCCGCAAGACGACGGCTAAGAAGGCCACGACCACGAAGGCCGCTACGAGCAAGACCACCACTGCCAAGGCAACCACCACGCGTAAGCGTACGACCGCCGCTGCCAAGAAGGCCGTCGAAGCCGAGGCCGCTCCCGAGGTAAAGGCCGAGGCCACCGCTGAGGCTACCACTGCCGAGGCTAAGACCGCGGCAAAGGCTCCGGCCAAGACCGCTGCCAAGAAGACGACCGCGACCAAGACCGCAACCAAGACCGCGACCGCCAAGAAGGCCACGGCTACGAAGTCGCCGGCGACCAAGGCTGCTACGACGAAGGCCGCCGCGAAGACGGCCCCGAAGGCTGCTGCAAAGCCCGCCGTCAAGGTCGAGGAGGCACCCTCCGAGCCCAAGGCCAAGGCAGCTGTCGAGGCAAAGTCGGCCGCCAAGACCACCACACGCAAGCGCGCCACGACAACGGCCAAAAAGGCTACGACCAAGACAGCCGCTCCCAAGGCAGAGGCTAAAGCCAAGGACAAACCCGCAGTAAAGGCCGAACCGGAACCGAAGGCCGCCGAGGTCAAGACCGCTCCGAAGGCTACGGCAAAGACCGAACCCGCCAAGAAGGCCCCGGTCTCCCCCGCCGCTCCAGCCGAGGAAAAGGCTCCGACCAAGAAGACCTCCGTCCGCAAGGCAACGGCCACCCGCAAGCGCCGCTAGTCCACAGACGATCTAAAACCTAATAAAAACCCTAAACAAGGGGCGCTCCAACCGGGCGCCCCTTCTCTGTAGATAGTTGGTAAAACGATTTTCTAGGACAACCGTTCGCCGATAGTGAGCGACTGTAGTTTATACAACTAAAGTGCAACGGATATACTTATGCACTGTGCGTTAAGCCCATGACCCGCTGGCCATGATTGTATAGAACTGGACCGTACTATGAGATTGATACACAACAGCCGCCTGACGCAGTTTCGCACTCCTTTTGGCGCTGTGACCACTGGAACTTCCGTTTCGCTTTCGGTGATTTTGGAGGATGCCGACCCCAACCAGGCAACGCTCACCCTGCGCACCTGGGTCGACGGCATCGGAGAGACCTTGATCCCCATGGAGCACAAGGGCGATGGCATCTTTACCGGTGAGCTCATCTGCGCCGAGCCCTGTCTTGTATGGTACAGCTTTATATGCAATATCGAAGGCCAGCCCGAGGTCCGCTTGGGTGCGTCGCAGGGTCGCACCGGCGGCGAGGGCGTTGTATACAACTACGCCGAGGTTCCGTCCTTCCAGATTACCGTCTACAAGCACCGCGAGAACCGTCCCACCTGGTACGAGCACGGCATGGTCTACCAGATCTTCCCCGACCGCTACGCCCGCGACGAAAACTGGCGCGAACGCACGCTGGCCGAGGTCGAAAAACCGCGTAAGGGAATCCAGCGTCGCATGGTCGAGGACTGGAACGAGCCGCCCGTGTACGAGCGTGCCGAGGACGGATCCATCAAGACTTGGGATTTTTACGGCGGCTCTCTCAAGGGTATCCAAAATGACCTGCCCCGCATCGCCGAGCTGGGCTTTACGGCCATCTACCTCAACCCGATCTTTGAGGCCGCGAGCAACCACCGCTACGACACGGCCGATTACACCAAAATCGACCCGATTCTGGGAACCGAGCAGGACTTTACGGAGCTGTGCGAGGCGGCCGAGAAGCTCGGCATTTCCATCATCCTGGACGGCGTCTTCAACCATACGGGCGACGACTCGATCTACTTTAACCGCTACGGCAACTATCCCGGCGTCGGCGCGTGGCAGAGCGAGGACTCCCCGTGGCGCGATGCGTTTACCTTCCACGAGGACGGCACGTATGACTGCTGGTGGGGCGTGAGCAACATGCCCGCCCTCAACGAGAATTCCGAGCTCGTGCGTAAAAAGCTTCTGGGCAAGGACGGCGTCATTCGCAAGTGGCTGCGCGCCGGTGCCCACGGCTGGCGACTCGATGTGGCCGACGAGCTTTCCGATGACTTCCTGGCCGATATCAAGGCCGCCGTGCTCGAAGAGAAGCCCGATGCGCTGCTGCTCGGCGAAGTCTGGGAGGACGCCTCCAACAAGATCAGCTATGGCCATCTGCGCCGTTATCTGCAAGGCTCCGAACTCGATTCCGCCATGGACTACCCCTTCCGCGACATGGTCATCGGCTTTTTGATGGGCTACAAGAACGCCTATCAGGCTGCCGAGGACATCGAGACACTGCGCGAGAACTACCCGCGCGAGGCACTGGCCTGCGCGCTCAATCTGCTTTCGAGCCACGACCGTCCGCGCATTATCTCGGTGCTCGGCGGTGGTCCCGACGAGTCGCAGCTACCCGAGAGCGAGCGTAGCAAATGGCGCTTGGACGAGAACTCCATGGACCTGGCCAAGAGGCGCTTTTGGTTGGCGACGCTCATGCAGATGACCTTCCCCGGCGTGCCCTCGATCTATTATGGCGATGAGTACGGCCTGGAGGGCCTCACCGATCCGGGCAACCGCCGTACCCTGCCGACAAAGGACCAGCTCCACGATTTCGATACGTTGGCCATCGTGAAGAACGCATCCGCCCTGCGCCGCGCGTTGCCTTTTATGGTTGACGGCGAGATCAAGGCTTTCGCGCTTAACGACGACGTCCTAGCCTACACCCGCACGGGCAAAGACGGCGAGGCTGCGACCGTTATCGTCAATCGCAGCCTGCGCAATTCGCACCGCGTTACGATTCCGGCGCTCGGTGAATGCGCGAGTGACGTGATCAGCGGCCACGAGTGCGAGATCCACAACGGCACGGTCACGCTCGACCTGTGCCCGCTGGGCTCTTCGATCATCTATCACCATGCCAAGAGGCGCCTGCAAGAGCCGCTCGATCATGGCGCGGGCGTCGTGTGCCACATTACCTCGGTGCCGACTGACGATGGCAAGCCGGGTACGATCGGCGCACCCACGCGCCGCTTTATCGACCACCTGGCCGCCATTGGCATGCGCTACTGGCAGGTCCTGCCCGTCAACCCGACGGATTTCTTCCGCTCCCCCTATGCCGGACCCTCGGCTTTTGCGGGTAACATCGACCTGCTGCCCGAGAGTCACGAGGAGCTGGCCGCCGACTTCGCTTCTTGGAAGGCCCACGGTGGCGAAGATGCCGACCCGCTGTACACCGCGTTTAAACATCGCAATGCCGATTGGCTCGAGAAGTACTGCGTCTACATGGCCGTTAAGAAATACTTTGAGGGCGAGTCGCGCCACAATTGGCCGGCAGATGTCGCGCGCTACAACGAGCATCTGATCGACGACAAGCGCTTCCACGACGAGGCCGAGCTTCAGGCGTACATGCAGTACCGCTTTGACCTTGCCTGGTGCGAGCTCATGAACTATGCGCACAAGAAGGGCATCGAGGTCATCGGCGATATCCCGATGTATGTGGCGGACGATTCGGCAGATGCGTGGAGCGAGCCCGAGAACTTCTGGCTGTCCGATACCGGCAAGGCAATCGAGATATCCGGTGCGCCGCCCGACAACTTTGCGCCCGAAGGTCAGGTGTGGGGAAACCCCACCTTCCGCTGGGACCACATGAAGGAGAGCGGCTATCGCTGGTGGCTCGATCGCCTGCGCCGAGCGTTCGCGCTCTACGACCGCGTGCGCCTGGACCACTTCCTGGGCTTCCACAACTACTTTAGCATTCCCGCTGGCAAAGCCTGTGCCGACGGCCGCTGGCTTGCTGGTCCGGGCAAGGACCTGTTCCAGACCGCCTACGACGAGCTGGGTCCGCTCAATTTTATTGCCGAGGATCTGGGCTATCTGACGCCTGGCGTTCGTGCTATGGCTTCGACCTGCGGTTTTCCCGGCATGGACGTACTGGAGTTTAGTGACTACGACGTTCGCTGCGGAATTCATCCCACGCCGGGCAAAATCCTGTACACCTCGACGCACGACACTTCGACGCTCGCTGGCTGGTGCACGCGCTCCTTTGCAGGCGGCGACGAACCGAGTGGTGCTGAGGTGGCGGCCAAGCTGATGGGCGATGCGCTCGCAAGCGACGCCCCCCTGGTGATGATGCCGCTGCAGGATGTGCTGGGGCTGGGCGATGACGCACGTATGAACGTGCCGGGTGTAGCCACAGGCAACTGGACGTGGCAGGCACAAGAGGCAGACGTTGCGGAGGCCGAAGAGAAAACTGCGAAGCTCCTGCGCAGCACCCATAGATTCTGGGGCGAAGCGTGATAAAACCCTCGATATAGGGTACAGTTACTGCTGTTTGAATTTTTGCGGGCAGAGCGATCTGCCCGCTTTGTGCTGAAAAGGAAGTATTATGGCGCGCTACGAATACAAGTGCACGAGCTGCGGCAACGTTTTTGAGGTTGAGCACCCCATGTCCGAGACTCCCGAGGTTGTATGCCCCAGCTGCGGCGCCCCGGCATCCAAGACGTTCTCGGCCAGCGGCATTAAGTTCGACGGCAGCGGTTTCTACAACACCGACCAGCGCAGTGGCGGGTCCAGCACCAGCGCCACCAGTGGCTGCTGCGCCGACTGCCCGCATAACCACTAAGAGCAACGCGGCCCCGCGATCAACGCCGATCGCGGGGCCGAATTATTTCAGGAATGTCCCACGCCCCGGCGACTGGTCTGGGGTTGCGCCACGAAAACGGCCTATCTACTACGTTTGACCCGTATGGTCCGAGCACACCTGCGTTTTTACAAAATCGACGAGCCGTCTACCTGCGGTTTTGATTTCGCTAAATTCGGCATGGTTGAGGGTAATGGGTTTAATGTAGTAGATAGTCCCATTTCGTGGCGGACAGGTCATCTTGAAACGTAGGGTAGCTAATTTGGGACGGGGCTTTTTTAGCTGCCCCAGCTGATAACGCAAATGTTTGGCCGACTGGCGGCCAGGGCAGCTAAAAAAGCCCCGTCCCAAATTAGCTACCCTTGGAATCCGTTTTACTTGCGGACCAGTCTGGCGCAGAAGTGGCCGTCGTAGGAATCGGCGTTTGCGGGGACGCTCTGGAAAAGTCCACGGTCGTTCTGGCGTACGGAGACAAGCTTCTTGGCCTGCGCGAAATCGGGTAGCTGCAGAATCTGCGCCTCGGAGAGGGGTGCCACGGTAAAGCCGGCGCCCTCGGGAGAAGCTAGGAAGGCATCAACGACCCGCGTGTTCTCCTCGTCGAAGACCGAGCAGGTGGCATAGATAAGCTCACCGCCGGCAGCCACGCGCGCGGCTGCTTCCTTGAGCATCGTCAGCTGCAGGCGGGGCAACTCAGTCGTAACGTCGTTCTCGGTTAGACGCCAGGGAATCTCGGGATGACGGCGCATGGTGCCGGTGCCCGAGCACGGAGCATCGATAAACACCGTGTCGAACAGGACAGGCTCGCCAAGCATCGCGTCAAAGGACGCGAGCACCTCATTGAGCTCGCAGGCATCGCCCGACACCGTACGAACACCCGTAATACCCGCCTTATGCAGACGTGCGAGATTCTGGTCGCACTTGCGGTCGTGCAAATCGAGTGCGGTGTGCTGACGGTCGTAACCGGCACGTTTGGCCTGGCACATCATCACATAGGTCTTGGTGCCACGACCGGCGCCAATCTCTAGACAACGCCCGGGACGGGTCGCCGCAGTAGCGATGAGCTGGGCGTTAAGGTCCGAGGCCACGGCAGCTGCGCGCTCAAACACACCCGACGCAACCGTGGCCTGCGCGTCGACCGGCGCATGGCAACCCGGGAACACGGGTGCCACAAGCTGCGAAATGTACGGATCGGGTTTTGTTGCAAAGGCATTCTCGTGCAAAGCCAGCGGCGCGGGCGCCAGATTGCCGGCAAAGCCGAGCGCGCCCTCGGGTGTATCGAACGACGCCATAATGCGAGCGCACAGCCAGCGCGGCATGCCCATCAGGCGAGATAGGCGAACCAAACGGCGCTCGGACTCATCGGCATCCGCCGCAGTGGCAAAGTCCTCGACGTTGTTCGCAACCTTATGCAGCACGGCGTTCGCCAGACCGGCGGCAGACTTAGCACCGCTGCGCACGAGCTCAACGCCCTGACTCACCGCAACGCGACCCGGGGTATGCAGGTAGAGCATCTCGAAGGCCGAGATACGAAGTGCCATGCGCACACGAGGCGCGACCTTTTTGGGCTTATCGAGAAACTGGTCGAGCAGCTCATCCAAAATGCCCTGGGTGGCTGCAACGCCCAGTGCCAAACGAGCGGCGAAAGCAGAATCGCGCTGGTCAATGGCCTTGGCCGAGGCGCGGGACGAGAGCACGTCACGCGCGTACATGCCGCGGCGATCGGCCTCCATCAAAACATCAAGCGCGAGCTTGCGCGCGGGGGAAAGCTTACTCATGACAAAACACCCCACGAAAGATCCGCGCCCTGCAGGCCAGCAGCCCAGGCAGAAGCAGCCATAGCACGCTTACCATCGGGCTTAACCTCAAGCAGTTCGACCGCGCCATCGGACAGGCCCAGGTAAACGCGCTTGGCCTGAACGGCGACGAGCCCCTCGCCAAGCGATACATCTGCCGGCGCGGCATCGAGCACGCGCACGGTCTTGCCGGCAATCACACAGCGAGCGGGAGCGGTGTCGGAAGAGGCAAGCACATGACGCACGCAATCAAGCGCCCCCATCTGCGGATCCAGACGCATCTCCTGCTTGGAAATCTTGGCAGCATGCGTGACAAGGAACTCATCCTGCTCAGTCCAAACAGCCGAGCCATCGGCAAGCGAGGGAAGCGTATCGGCAAGCAACTTACCGCCCAGCTCACCAAGCTCCATGGTCAATGCCTCGGCATGTTTACCGGCAACCGAGGTCGACACCTGCGCGCAATAAGCGCCCGTATCCACGCCATGCCCAATGCGCATAATGGAAACGCCAGCAACCTCGTCACCAGCAAGAATGGCACGCTGAATGGGAGCAGCGCCACGCCAACGGGGCAGCAGCGAAGCATGAACATTCACAATACCGAGCGGCGCCATATGCAGCACCTCATCGGGCAAAATGCAGCCATAGGCAGCCACACAGAAAATATCGGCATCAGCAGCCTTAAGCCGATCAATAACATCCGGCGTCATACGATTTGTCTCAACAACGGGCAGACCAAGCTCAAGCGCCTTGGCCTTAACAGGAGACGGCTCCAGCTTTTTACCACGCCCGCGAACAGCATCGGGACGCGTAATTACCAGCGTAATCTCATTCCCAGCCTCAACAAGCGAAGAAAGCGACGGCACCGCGAAATCGGGCGTACCCATAAACACAATACGCATAAAGAACGTCTCCCCTCAAACAAAACCGAGACGGCTCCAAATAACAGCGGAAAGCCAAGTCGCCAGCCCATCCGCAATAACAATTCAACAAGAACAAATATACCCAAAACCAAAGAAAGAGCCGCAATAAAAGCAGCTCTTCCAACAAAGCAATTATCAGCGAAGACGCCCCTCCCTGGCCCAATGGCACCCGGGCGAAAAGGAGCACGAAAACGCAGTCCCCTTCCGCCGCAGGGCTTAGGTTGTTGCTCCACGCGCAGTTCCGCACGAGCCGAAGAGCACTTAATGTGCTCTTCGTGCGAGCAGGACTGTTTGAGCATGGAGCAAAACCTAAGCCCTGCGGCGGAAGGGGACGGTGGGACCTACTCCGTCTCGCCCGGTCGAGCGCCGCGGGCCAGGGCGTCCTGGTACTCCTTGACGGCCTTGATGCGCTGCATCGGCTTGAGTCGCTCGAACATGGTGTTGCCGTGCAGGTGATCGATCTCGTGCTGCAGGCACACGCAGAACAGGTCGCCCGAGGCCTCATAGCGAATCAGGTTGGCATCCAGATCGTATGCCTCGACAACGACATGGTCGGGACGCTCGATCTCGCAGCTAATGCCGGGGATGGAAAGACAGCCCTCGCTAAACGGCACCAGATGGTCACTCTGCTCAACAATGACAGGGTTGATGAGCACGTAGGGATCGTAGTCGTTCTTGTCGGTGTAGTCGCAGTCGATGGTGACGAGCTGGATGAGCTCGCCGATCTGCGGGGCAGCCAGGCCGCAACCGCCGTTGTCGAACATCATCTTCTTCATCTTCTCGGCAAGCACCTCAATCGCCGGGGTGATCTCCTCGATAACGGCGCACTCCTGGCGCAGACGAGGGTCGGGCGACAATACGATTCCGTTGGCTTCCATGGCCATCCTTTCGGGTTGTTACATCAAATCATAGGCGTCGACGTCAACGCTCACGCTCACGCCGCGCACGGAGCCCACCTCTTTGAGGCAGGCGTCGATATCATCAGAGACATGGTACCCTACCGGCGACTTTACAAGCAGATGGAAGCGATAACGGTCTTTGGCTCTCTCGATTACACACGAAGCGGGGCCCAGCACCTGCGGCACGACACTTCCGGCCCGCAAAAAGTCAGGCGCGGCGGCATGCCAGCGGCGCTTGAGAAGCTTTGCGATGCGCCCAATGTAGTCCTGCGCATTATCACGATTCGCCGACCACACCAAAACGTTGACAAGACGCACGAAAGGCGGGTACAGCGCGTCTCGGCGCTGGTCCAGGTCGTAGTCGGTAAAGATCGAACGATCGTGCTCGGCGACGGCGCGAATGACCGGGTCCTCGGGCAGATACGTCTGGATGATAACCTCGCCGGGACGATCGCCGCGACCGGCGCGGCCGGCGACCTGTTCCAGCAAATCGTAGGCGCGCTCCCCCGCCCTAAAATCGGGCAGCTTTAACGCAAAGTCGGCATTGACCACGCCCACGAGCGTGACCTCGGGAAAATCGAGGCCCTTGGCAATCATCTGGGTACCCAGCAACACCGCGCAATCGGCGGCATCGAACTGCTCGAGTAGTTTTTTGTGCGCATCCTTGCCGCGTGTGGAATCGGCGTCCATGCGAATGATGGCGACATCCTCGGGCAGAATCTGGCGTAGGGCGTCCTCGATCTGCTGCGTGCCCAGGCCCATTTTTGCCAGGTAGCGGCTGCCGCACTTGGGACAACGACTCGTGGGCGACGGATAGGGCTGCACGCGCCAGGACGATCCGCAGGTGTGGCACTGCAGTGTGTGCGTGCGCTCGTGGTACGTGAGCGCGGTGGAGCAGTGGTTGCAGGTGGGGACGCAGCCGCACTCACGGCACATCAAAAACGGCGCAAAGCCGCGACGGTTGTGCAGCAGTACGGCCTTCTCGCGGCGCTCGACCACGCGTTCCAAGCCCTCCATCAGCGGTTTAGAGAACATGGAGCGGCTGCCGTGCGCGAACTCGCGGCGTAGGTCGGCAATGCGTACCGTGGGCAGCACGGCGTGTCCCGGGCGCTCGGGCATCTCGACACGCATCCAGGTGGCACCGTTGTACATACCGCGGCGACAGCGGTCGAGAGCCTCGGCCGAGGGCGTGGCGGAGCCCAACACGAGCGGGCACCGATAGCGGCGCGCCATCTCGGCAGCCACCTCGCGCGCATGGTAGCGCGGGCTGGAGCCCTGCTTGTAGCTGGTCTCGTGCTCCTCGTCGATGATGATGAGACCAAGATCGCTGAGCGGGCAAAAGAGCGCCGAGCGGGCGCCCACGACAACTCGCGCGGCACCGCTGGCAACCATATCCCACTGGTCCAGACGCTCGCCGGCCGAAAGACGCGAGTGGAAGACCGCGACCGTCTCGCCAAAGCGCGAGCGGAAGCGGCCGACGGTCTGGGCCGTCAGCGAGATCTCGGGCACGAGCACGCAGGCCGAACGGCCGCCCGCCAGCACGCGCTCAATCGCCGAAAGGTAAACCTCGGTTTTGCCGGAACCGGTGACGCCATCGACAAGGACCACGTCGCCATGGGCATCAAGGCGGGCGCGTTCAATCTGGGCGAGCGCCTGCTGCTGGCCGTTGGTGAGAGAGACCGGCGCCTTGCCGCTTGCCGAGGACAACGTGGTCTGCTCGCTACACCCACGCCAGGCGCGGCGCTCCTCCACCACCACGACGCCGCGTTTTTCGAGCGCTTTAATGGTTGCCGACATGCTGTTGTAGAGCAGGTTGAGGTCGCGCGTCGTGACCGGGCCGCATTGGAGCGCGTCGATGAGCTGACGCTGACGGACCGCTGTCTTGGGCGGCGTGTAGTCGAAACCCTCGGGCGTGAGCATGACCCAACGGTTTTGGATGGGTTTTACGGCGGGGCGCTCAACGGTCCACACGCCGTCATCGCCCTTCACGACACGAGGACTGCCGCCCGGAGGCAAGAACAGACGCAGGCACTCGGAAAGCGTCGCGACGTACTCGTGGCTCATCCAGCGCGCAATGCGTGCAGCCTCGGCGGTAAAGAGCGGCTTGCTGAGGATGGCCTCGATGGGCTTGATGCGCAAGGGGTCGAGGGCGTCGTTGCCTTGCAGGTTGCCCAGCTCGGGCGCGATATCGACGATATAGCCCGCGGCCGCACGGTTGCCAAAGTGGACCAGGACCGTGGACCCGATCTGGGCATCGTTGGCAAGGGACTGCGGGATGCCGTAGTCGAATGGCTCGGAGAGCGCACGGGTCGGGATGTCGAGGACCACGCTCGCGTAGGCGGAGACGGGTTCGGGTGCGGGCTCGGGCTGCGCCGGGGCGGCGGCAGGGGCCGTGGACCTCGGAGCTTCCTTAGGTTCCGGCGAACCAAACAGCGACAGTTGCTCGGCCATGGTCTCTGCACCTCCCATCCCATACGTCTTTAGAAACAAGAGCCCCGCTCGGGTGAACGGGGCTCGGATACATGCGTTTACGCAGCTGCTACAGCGCCATCGTGCGGGCGCGGTCGATGCGCGCCAAGCAGTCGTCGCGACCGACGAGCGCCATGGTCTCGCCCAGCGGGGGGCTCACCATGTTACCGCAGACGGCGACGCGCACAGCTTGGAACACCACGCGCTTCTTGAGGTCCATCTGCTCGGGCAGCGGCTCAAGCGCGGCGTCGATGTTGGCAGCCGTCCACTCATCCACGCCCTCGAGCGCGGCCTTGGCGGCATCCAGAATGGCGCCCATGCCTTCCTTGGCCAAACCCTTGTTGACAGACTTCTCGTCATACTCGAGCGTCTCGGCCGTGGCAAAGATGGGAGCGGCGACGGTCACGGCGTCGGCCGGCATCTTGGTGCGGGGCTTGACGATGGCGGCAAGCGCGTCGATCCAGTCCTCGCCGTACTCGATGTTACCCTCGATCATACCGGCCTCGTGCAGCTCGGGGACCATGATCTCGTCGGCAAACTGGGCGTCGGACATGTTGTTGATGTACTCGGCATTGACCCAGTCGAGCTTTTTGGGATCGAAGGTCGCCGGGTTCTTAGAGATGCGGTCGAGCGAGAACTTACTGGCAAGAACATCGCGCGGGATGATCGTGGTCTCGCCGTCGAGCGACCAGCCGAGCAGCGCCAGGTAGTTAACGAACGCGTCGGACAGGTAGCCGGCGTCGCGGTACTCCTCCACCGAGGTGGCACCGTGGCGTTTGGAGAGCTTCTTGCCGTCGGCACCCAAGATCATGGAGATGTGGGCGAATGTGGGAACGGGCGCGCCGAGGGCCTCGTAAACCATGACCTGGCGCGGGGTGTTGGACAGATGGTCGTCGCCGCGGATGACATGGGTGATCTTCATCATGGCGTCGTCGACGACGGTCGCGAAGTTATACGTGGGCGTGCCATCGGAGCGGAAGATGACAAAGTCGTCGAGCTCCTTGGCATCGAAGGTCACCTCGCCGTGGACGGCGTCGTGGATGACGACATCGCCGCGGTCCTCGGGCACCTTGATGCGAAGGACGTAGGGCTCGCCGGCCTCGATGCGGCGGCGTGCCTCCTCGGGATCGAGATCGCGACAGCGGCGCTGATAGCCCTGGAAGGGGTCTTTACGCTCCTGGGCGGCCTTACGGTCGGCCTCGAGCTGCTCCTTGGTGCAGAAGCAGGGATAGGCCTTGCCCTCGTCCCAAAGCTTCTGGGCGGCCTGCTTGTACAGGTCCAGGCGCTCGGTCTGGGCATAGGGGCTATAGTCGCCGCCAACCTCGGGGCCCTCGTCCCAGTCCAGGCCCAGCCAACGCATAGCGCGCAGAATGATCTGCGTGTTCTCGTCGGTAGAGCGGGTGGGGTCGGTGTCGTCGATGCGCAGGATGAACGTGCCACCGTTTGCGCGGGCAAAAGCCCAGTTATAGATAGCGGTGCGGGCGCCGCCGATGTGCAGCTTGCCCGTCGGTGAGGGTGCAAAACGGACGCGAACGTCTGATGCCATGGAAATCTCCTCGATTGCAGGATGGATGTCTAACCGCACCAGTATAAAGCAACAATGCCCACCTCCGCACAAAGGGCACCGACCCAGTCATCGAAGCCGGGTAGCTAATTTGGGACGGGGCTTTTTTAGCTGCCCCCGCAGGCTATCGGCTAAACCAGCAAACAATCAGCCGGGGTAGCTAAAAAAGCCCCGTCCCAAATTAGCTACCTTTTGAGTAGGTGCGGAAAGGGTGTGAATGTTGGATTTACGCGCTATGATGTGCCCCTGCATACAGAGCCCAGCGGAATGGTAACGGTCGCTGGGACACGTTATTCGAAAGGACAATCATGTCAGAAGAGCTTCGTTCCATCCCGCCCCAGCAGGGGTCTTTTGTGTTTACGTCGGAGTCGGTGACCGAAGGCCATCCCGATAAGATCGCCGACCAGATCAGCGATGCCGTCCTCGACGCAATCCTCGCCAAAGAAATAGAGCTGCAGGAGCAGGGCTATATTGCGCCCAACGGCGTGCCCGCCAATGTGGAAAACGTCCGCTGCGCCTGCGAGACCCTCGTGACCACCGGCACCGTCATCGTCGCCGGAGAGATTCGCACCCAGGCATACGTCGACGTGCAGGAAATCGCCCGTGGCGTCATCCGCCGCATCGGCTACAACCGCGCCAAGTTTGGCTTTGACTGCGATACCTGCGGCGTCATGAGTCTCATCCACGAGCAGTCGCCCGATATCGCCCAGGGCGTCGACGAGTCATTTGAGACCCAGACCGGCGCCACCACCGACCCGATCGACCTGATCGGTGCCGGCGACCAGGGCATGATGTTTGGCTACGCCTCCAACGAGACCAAGACCCTCATGCCCATGCCGCACTACCTGGCAAGCCGCCTGGCGGAACGCCTGTCCGCCGTGCGCCACGACGGCACCCTGCCCTATCTGCGCCCCGACGGCAAGACCCAGGTCACCGTGCGCTACGAGGACGGAAAGCCCGTGGAGGTCACAACCATCGTCATCTCCACGCAGCACGCTGCCGAAGTTGAGGACATGGGCAAGATCAAGGCTGACCTCATCGAGCATGTCATCGCACCCGTCATGGATGCCGAGAACATGCCGTGGGATGGCGCCGATATCTATGTGAACCCCACCGGACGCTTTGTCGTGGGCGGCCCCATGGGCGACACGGGCCTGACCGGCCGCAAGATCATCGTCGACACCTACGGCGGCTACGGCCGTCACGGCGGCGGCGCCTTTAGCGGCAAGGACTGCACCAAGGTCGACCGCTCTGCCGCGTACGCCGCTCGCTGGGTCGCCAAGAACGTAGTCGCCGCCGGCCTGGCCGATCGCTGCGAGGTCGAGCTGGCCTACGCCATCGGCGTGTCCAAGCCGCTGTCGATCATGGTCGACACCTTTGGCACCGCGCATGTTGCCGAGGACAAGATCGTCGAGGCCGTGGAGAAGACCTTTGACCTACGCCCGGGCGCAATCATCCGCGACCTGGACCTGCGTCGCCCCATCTATGAAAAGACGGCAGCCTACGGTCACTTTGGCCGCGAAGACGCCGACTTTACCTGGGAGAAAACGAACCGCATCGACGAACTCAAAGCAGCCTGCGGCCTGTAAGCCAGCGGCAAAAACCACAGCCAAATAAAAACGTACCAAAAAGAGGTACCGGAACAACCGGTACCTCTTTTTTATTTAAAGGTGGTGAAGATGTATCGACATGGGACACCGAATAGGTCACCAACCGATGAATTTTGAAGCACGCGCGCCTCTACCATGTATCCTAAGTTCCGAGGACTTTAGTATTTGGTCGATCGCGAGTTCCGCACGAGCCGGAGAGCACTTAATGTGCTCTCCGTGCGAGTCAGGACTGTCCGAGCAGGCGACCAAATACTAAAGCCCTCGGAACGGCGGGACAGCGTATGCCCCGCCCCTCGGGACGACGGGATAGAAAAGGAGCAGCCATGGCAGGCAAGCCGCAAACACTAGCTACGACCTCGGCATTCGAGATCTTGGGCCCCATCATGGTCGGCCCCAGCTCATCGCACACCGCCGGCGCCCTGCGTTGCGCCCAGGTTGCCGCCAGCCTGCTGGAAGGCCGCATCACCAAGGTCACCTTTGGCCTGTGGAACTCCTTTGCCCACACCTACCGCGGCCATGGCACCGACCGCGCACTCGTCGCGGGCATCTTGGGCCTCGATACCGACGACGAGAACATCAAGCAGGCCTTTGACCTCGCGCGCGAGCAGGGCCTCAGCTATCACTTTGACATTAAGGGCGACGACGCCTCCATCCACCCCAACACCGTCGACATCGACATGGTCGATGACACGGGCGCCACGGCGCAGGTCCGCGGCGAGAGCCTTGGCGGCGGCAAGATGCGCATCAGCCGCATCAACGGCGTCGGCGTCGATATCTCGGGCATGTATTCCACCCTGTTTGTGGCGCACCAAGACGTCCCCGGCGTTCTCGCCGCGCTCACGAACCAGCTCGCCTACGCACACGTAAACATTGCCTTCTGCCGCACCTACCGAACCGAGGTAGGCGGCCAAGCTTATTCCGTATTTGAGACCGACGGCACCCCCGATGACATCGTCGTTCCCATGCTACGCATGCTCGACAATGTCGATTACGCCACCTTCATTGAGCTTCCCGGCTCGGCCTCATCGCTCTCCCCCGGCGTTTCTGCCAAGGAAATCTTCGACGATGGCGAACAGCTCCTCGACGCCTGCGCCGAACTGGGCCTCAACATTGGCGCCGTCATGGCCGTACGCGAAGCCCGCCTGACCGGCGAGCAGCACGCCGTCGCCGCCATGCGCCGCGTACTCGAGGTCATGCGCGAGGAGACCACGACGCCCATCGCCGCACCACAGCGCTCGCTCGGCGGGCTTATCGGCGGCGAGGCAAAACTCGTCGACGCCACATGCCGCAACGATCTGAGCACAAACCTGATGGGCGCCGTCCAAACCGAAGCCGTAGCCCGCGCCATGGCTGTGCTTGAGCGCTCTGCCACCATGGGCGTCATCGTCGCCGCCCCCACGGCCGGCTCTGCGGGCGTCGTGCCCGGCTGCGTGCTGGCGCTCGCCGACCATCTACAGCTCGATGACGAACAGGTCATGGACGCACTTTACTGCTCTGCCGCGATTGGTCTCAACCTCACCACAAGTGCCTGCGTCGCCGGCGCCGAGGGCGGATGTCAGGCTGAGGTGGGCAGCGCCGCCGCCATGGCCGCTGCCGCGCTAGTCCAGATGCTGGGTGGCACGCCCGAGCAGGCACTCGACGCTAGCTCTATCGCACTGAGCAATCTGCTTGGTCTTGTATGCGATCCCGTGGGCGGCCTTGTCGAAGTGCCATGCCAAAACCGCAACGCGATCGGCGTGGCGGCCGCATTTAGCTCGGCGCAGCTCGCCCTTGCCGGCATTAAGAGCCTGGTGCCGTTTGACCAGATGGCACATGTGATGCTCTCCGTTGGACACGCACTTCCAACTACACTACGAGAGACGGCCAAGGGCGGCATCGCGCAGGCTCCGGCCGCGCTTTCGGCTTGCGCTAAATGCGGTGTGTGCGGATAAAGAGCAGTCCAAAAACAAGAGGTGGGACAAATGTCCAACCTCTTGCCAATGCCACCGTTTCAATACCACAAACAACAGGGTAATCGCTATAATGCAAGCCCAGTAAAAACACGATGAGCCGCAAGGCGAAACTCGAAGGATATGCATACGATGTCGCAAAACGACCGCACCCAACTGATTCCCGATCCTAAACAGCCTTCTAGGCCTACCGACGGCGTCCAGTCGCCGCGCCCCATTACGCCAACGCGTAGCACAAAGCATGGTTCGGGAAACACCTCACAGCGCCAGATCCCTCATGCATATCAGCAGCGTCAGAGCAATAAAGCGACTAAGCACGCGCCTTCACACACGCAAAACCATCACAAGGGTCCCCGTGGGTCAGAGAATCACGCCGACGGGAAAAAATCCGGGGCCAAAATGACCCTTTTCGTTGCTCTGGGCCTCATTGTTGTCGTTTACATTGTTGGCGTTGTCGCATTTTCGCAGGTAGCCTACCCCAACACCACCATTGCCGGCGTCGACGTCTCGTTCTCCAACGCTTCGTCTGCTGCCACTAAGGTCAACTCGGCGTGGAAGCACTATAAGCTCACCGTGACAGGCGACGACTTTAACTGGATCTATCAACCCGAGTCCGATGAACCCATCGTCGACGGCGAAGCTGCCGCAAAAGAAATCATCAGCCGCAACGAAGCCTTTATATGGCCGGTCCGCCTTGTGGAATCCTTAAGCGGCAAGACCAAAACAACCGCTACCTCCAACGAAGTCGATCTTGAACAAGACGTCGACCTGTCCATGCTCTCTGACACCTTTGACCAAAAGAAGTTTGAGGAGGATCTGGGCGCCGCCATTGACGAGTTTAACGAGGGCCGTTCGGGTACGTTCGAGGCCAATAGCTCCTATGACGAGCAAGCCGGCAAGTTTACCGTCGAGAAGGCGCGCTCCAACGAAAAACTCAACCGCGAGCATGTCATTAAGTATGCCGAGCTCGAGCTTGCCTCGCTGGCCGAGACCGTAGATCTTTCCAAGCTCGGCAACGATGCCTATGAGCCGCTCAATGAAACGCTGACCAATGATCAGATTCAGGCCGCATGCGATGCCGCCAACAACTTCTTGGGCGTCAACGTGACCCTCAAGCTCAACGGCGAGGATGCCGGCAAGGTCGACGGCAGCTCCGTGTTGCAGTGGATCAGCTTTGCCAATCCGGCCAACCCCACACTCGATACGTCGCAGATCGGTAGCTGGGCAGCCGAGCTCGCCAACGGCTTTAATACCGTGGGCACCACCCGCTGGTGGACGCGTGCCGACGGCAAAGAATGTGCCGTCGAGGGCGGTGACTTTGGCTGGTCCATCGACAGCAGCTCGCTCGCCAAGCAGGTCGAGGACGCCATTAACAACAAGCAGACCGGCGAAATCGAGATTAAGTACTCCCAGAAGGCCGACACCTATACCGCGAAGGGAGAGCCCGACTGGAAAGCGTATATCGACGTCGACCTGTCCGAGCAGCACGCGCGCTACTATGACGAGAACGGTAATATCGTGTGGGAAGCCAACTTTATCTCGGGCAAACCGGGAGAGGATGCCACTCCCGAGGGCGTTTGGCAGATCAATAGCAATGACGGCGCAAGCAAGCTCATCGGTGCCAAAGACCCAGAGACCGGAAAACCAAAATACGAAAGCCCCGTGTCGTATTGGATGCCGTTTGAAGGCAACATGGTTGGTTTCCATGATGCAACATGGCAAAACGATCAGAGCTTTGACGACCCAAATTCGTACAAATGGTGCGGCAGCCACGGTTGCATCAACTTGCGTCTGGCCGATGCCAAGGCACTCCACGACTGCATCAGCGTCGGCCTGTGCGTGGTCGTGCACTCGTAGGGAAACACGCCTTCGCACAACGGGGAACTGACGCTCCAATCTAACAGTTCCGAAAGAATCCGCCATATGCGCCCGCTTCTCGCGACGGGCGCATATACTTATCGAAGAACTTTCTATAAAGGAGACGCCATGTCGAATGTCCCCACCATCACCCCGGGACCGAATGATACCGAGCGAGCGCCCGAGGGTGCCACCGAAACGCTTCCCCTCATAACAAACATGCGCGCCACACAGCAAAACGGCAGCACAAGCGATGCAACCGAGATTTCTGACGAAGAGGCCTACGCCAAGCTCAAGGCGAAGCGTGCCGAGCGTCGGCGCAAAAAGCTCATCCGACGTGGCATTGCGGCCGGCGTCGTGGCCGCCATTGTGCTCATCGCCGTTGTCGTAACCTTCGTCATTAACGCACGGCCCGCAGGTACCAACGGGCCGGTGACAGACATGGTCACCGAGGGTACATTTACGACCACCGTCGAGGCTAAAGGCCAGCTCAAGCCCATCTTGGCTTCGGTGGTCTCCCCTTCTGTCGACGGCACGGTGGCATCGATCAACGTATCAGCCGGCCAGTCCGTTAACGAGGGCGATGTGCTCATGACCATTAAAAATGACGAGCTCGATCGCAACGTTGCCGAGGCGCAGCGCGCGGTGGCGGCGGCACAGGAAGACCTCGCCAACGCGCAGAAAGCGGTAGCTGCCGCCCAAGCCGCTCCGGCGACTGACACAGATGCGGCAGGCGCAAGTGGCGCCAGCGGCAGCACCGGCACGAGTGCCGACACGAGCGCCATCTCGAGCGCCCAACGTAACCTGGCCTCGGCCCAGGCGACCCTGGACCAGGCCAACGCCAAAGCTGCCGAGCGCACTGTGACCGCGCCCAGCTCGGGCAGCATCGTCGAGCTCAACGCCAAGGTCGGCGCCACGGTGACGGGCGGCATGATTATGGGCGAAGGCGATACGACCGGCGGCAAGCAGTGCATGCAGATCGCTGACCTCTCCAAGATGAAGGTCACCGTTCAGGTGGGCGAAAAGGATATCGCCAAGATCGCAGTGGGCCAGAGCGCCAACGTTACCTATCCGGCCTTTCCCGATATCGTGAGCCAGGGAACGGTCACGACAATCGCTTCGGTGGCAAACTCCGACTCCACCTACGGTGGCGGCGGTAGCGTGACCTATAACGTCGATATTTTGATCGACGCGCCCGACGCGCGCCTCAAGCCAGGCATGACCGCCGAGGTCTCGGTGGTAACCGAGCAGCTCGACGATGTGGTGATGGTGCCGACCATGGCGCTCATGACCGAGGATGGCGAGCACTATTACGTCAACGTGGCAACCGACGGTGAAGGCAAGGAGATGCGCCGCGTGAAGGTGACCATTGTGACGCAAAACGATAACGACGCCGTGGTCGGCAAGACGCAGGTCAAGCGCGACGACCAGGGCAATGAGATCAACGCAGACGTACCGGTTACCAAGCTGCGCGACGGCGACACCCTCATCGTGGACACCGGCGCAGGCATGACGGCCGACGGCGACGACTCTGGCAGCATGTCTGCCGACGAGGGCTTGTAATGCGTCCCGTCATCAACATCCGCAACGTGCATCGCATTTTTGAGAGCGAGGCCGGCTGCGCCCATATCCTGCATAACGTGAGCCTGGCAGTGAATCCCGGCGAATTCGTGGCCATTACCGGCCCTTCTGGCTCGGGCAAGTCAACGCTCATGAACATCCTGGGCTGCCTGGACAAGCCAACGGCAGGCGATTATTACCTGCAGGGCCTCAACGTGGCAGAGCTCGACGATGACGAGCTCACCGAAGTCCGCGCCCTGAGCATCGGCTTTGTCTTTCAGAGCTTTAACCTGCTGCCGCGCCTATCG
Source organism: Collinsella sp. LCP19S3_B6 (assembly GCF_052121815.1). Lineage (NCBI taxonomy): Bacteria > Bacillati > Actinomycetota > Coriobacteriia > Coriobacteriales > Coriobacteriaceae > Collinsella > Collinsella sp. LCP19S3_B6. The sequence continues at coordinate 37,518 of NZ_JBQKDN010000006.1, read as the reverse complement.
GTCATCGAAAACGTCATGCTGCCGCTGTCGTACACCAACGTGCCGCGGGCTCAGCGTGAGATGCGCGCCGTTCATGCGCTGCAAGCCGTCACGCTGCCGGTCGACCACTGGGACCACCGCATCTCCGAGCTCTCAGGCGGACAGATGCAGAGGGTTGCCATCGCGCGCGCCCTCGTCAACGACCCGCCCATCATCCTGGCGGACGAGCCGACGGGAAACCTGGACTCCGCCACCGGAGCGCTCGTGATGGAGACCTTCCACAAACTCCAGGAACGTGGCAAGACCATTGTGCTCATCACGCATGATCCCGGTATCGCCGCCGAGGCCGACCGTGCCGTAACCATTCGCGACGGCCGAATCCACGACGGCGCGTACATCGCGCACGCACCGCAGACCCTGCACGGCGCCATTGATAACCTGCCCATGATTTCCGCACACGCCAATCCGACGAAAGGAGTGAAGGCATGAGCACGTGCGACCTTATCCAAGAAGCCCTTCACTCCCTCGAGGCCAACAAGGGACGCAGCCTACTCACCATCCTGGGCATTGTTATTGGCATCGCCTCCGTCATTGCCATGACCTCGCTTATCGGCGGTATCCAAAACAGCCTGGTCAACAGCCTGGGCCTCAACGCCGCGCGTATGGTGCAGATTTATTCGTCGCAAGAGCTCACCGAGTCGGACGTTGAGAAGCTTCGCAAGATGGTGCCGCAGATCGAGCAGATCGGTATCGTGGACAGTGCCTATACCGAGTACAAGGCCGGTGACAAAAGCTATAACGTCATGGCGCAGGGCGTCGATAGCGACATGCTCGACGCAGTGGGCGCCAGCAAGCTCGTCGCGGGGTGCACCTATACCCAGGCTGAGTCCCAATCTGGCGCACGCGTGGCGCTCATCAGCCGCGGCGGCGCGGACCAGCTGTACGGCAACGAACAGGACGCGCTCGGCAAGACCATCAAGTTGTCGAACGGCGAGGTGCAGATTATCGGCGTTATCGACGGCGGCAGCGACTCCATGGGCTCACTCACGCTCTACATGCCGCGCGAGACCATCTCGGGCCTCTTTGGCGACGAGAACCCGTCTTTTCCCAGCGTAACGGCGCTCGCCGCCGAGGGTACGGACATGGATGAGCTGTGCAAGATGATTGAATCCAAGGTGCGCAGCATGAAGGACATCTCGGATGACGACGAATATGACAGCGTGTCGGCGACCTCAATGAAAAGCGCCATCGACGCCCTCAACTCCTTTATGGGCGCGTTTTCGCTCATCATGGGCGCCGTTGCCAGCATTTCGCTGCTCGTGGGCGGTATCGGCATCATGAACATGATGCTCACCAATGTGACCGAACGCATCCGCGAGATCGGTATTCGTCGAGCCTTGGGTGCCAGCCGTCGCGATATCACCGCACAGTTTTTGGCCGAGTCTTCGGCGCTGTGCATCACCGGCGGTCTGCTAGGTGTCCTGATTGGCTACCTGCTTGCCTGGGGCCTAGCGATGTTCGCCGCGGGTTCCGGCGTGCTTGGCGAACTCGGTGCCAGCGGTACCATAACGCCGAGTTTTTCGATCGCCACGGTGCTGCTGGCCTTTGCGGTCTCCGTCGGCATCGGCGTAATCTTTGGCTTCTACCCCGCCCGCCGGGCCGCAAAACTCGACCCCGTGGAGTGCCTGCGCTACCAGTAATGCAATCCCCCCCTGAGTTGCGGTGAAATAGGGAGTGTTTTAGCCGTTAAAAGGCCTATTCAGTCCTTATTTCACCGCAACTCAGAGGGGATAAGGCGCTAGTGCTATTCGAAACGAGATTCCAGACTCGATAGCCCGTTCAACGTCAGATTGTTAGCGACCTCCGAAATGCGCTCGATGGGCACCGAGCCATCGGAGAGTGCCCACGTGCGGTAAATGCCGATAATGCCCGAAAGCAAAAACGCCAGATAATAGTCGAACAGCTCGTCCTTTAAGCCATCGGGCAGCAGGTCGCGCTCGGCAATCTCGTGCTCGAGCGGCACACGCAAGCGCGTCATAAAATCGTCGAGCGGAATGTTTTCAATCAGCTGGCGATTGAGCACCAAATTGTTGCACAGCGCCTCGTTAACGGTTTTGAAGAAGGTCGCCGCCGCTCCGAGTGCCCGCTCGTTGGTGTTACCGCCCATAGAGGAAAGCGTCTTCTCGACTGAGTCGACAATCATCTCGACCACATCCACGGCAATGGCATCGAGCAAGCCGTCGACCGTGCCAAAGTGCACGTAAAAGGTCTTACGGTCGACATTTGCCTCGCGCGCGATGGCGCTCACCGTAATATCGGCGAGGGGCTTTTCCATCAGCAGTCGCTCGAATGCCGAAAGAATCGCATTGCGACTGCGAACGACGCGGCGGTCAAGGCGCGGTTTAGTGGTGGCCATAGACGTGTCCCCTTCGTGTCAACTGCCCACCTATAGCTCCTGTACAAGTGGGAGATAATCAACGTAAGAGGATTATCCTACATCCAGCATCGCAATGACGAGCATCATTAAGAACGCACGACTCACCAACTGGGCTCTAGGGCCGCTTCTTTTTATTGAGCGCCGCAGGGGAAACGCGGATACCGTCGCCAGTCTGACGAACATAGGTCTTCCGTGCCGGTTTAGAGGCCACAGCAGTCTTTTGAGCATGCTGATTGGGGTCCACGGTAACCTGAGAGGCTGGATGTGCCTTAACGGACGCAGAAGGCTTCTGAGGAGTGCGCCCGAGCTTGTACATCATACGGTCCCAGCGCGCATGGATACTCTCGTTATGAGCGCTCTTAAGGCCCAAAAGAGGGGCGGCCAAAATGGTCGGCGCGATAAAGGTGATCAGACGCCAAAGCAGATAGCCGGCAGTCGCTGCCGTGCCAAAAAAGTGACCCAGGAACAGCGCGAAGCCGCCCTCGGCACCACCGGTGCCGCCAGGCAGCGGGACGGCGGAACTCAACAGCTGTACAAAAGCACTCGCCGCCATGACCGAGAAAAAGTCAACGTCGTACTGACCAAAGGCAAGCATCAAAAAATACGGAACCAGGTAGAAAAACGCCAGCTGCAACATGGTGATGACGACCGTGAGCAGCATGGACGAAAAATGGCCGGCAGAGAGTTTGAATTTCTCGGAGAACGAGTAGATCTCGCCATCGACAAAGGTACGCCAACCCTCGATCTTAGTAGCGGAAACGCCCATGCGCTCGAGCCAATTGATAATACAATGTGCGACGCGCGTGACGGTCTTGGGCATCAACGCCACGGCAAAGATGCCGAGAAGAATGCAGCAGTGGCCGCCAAAACTAAAGACGCAAAGCAGCGTCATGTCGCCATAGCGCTCGGCGAAAAACGGCATGCGGGCGAGCAGCAGAATGGCACCCCATGCCACCAAACCAAACTGGTACACGATAAAGCGGGTGAACTGCGTGGCACCCGCTTCGCCCACATTTTGGCCGGCTTTGGTCAGGCGATAAATCTGGGCAGGCGTGGAGCCCATCATCATGGGCGTCAGGTTGCCAAAGAAGATGCCGCTCGCCTCGACCGAAATGAGGTCGCGGATGCCGACAGGCGAATTGGGATCGAGCCATACGGCAATCGCGTACGCCACGATGCCAAAAAACAAGTATAGGTACATGCAGAAGCACGCGGCAGCGAGCCACGGCGCCTGAACGCTAGCCATGGCGGCCCAGAACTGACCCATCTGACCGGTCACGACCAAATAGGCGATATAGCCCACCAGCACAATGCCAATAAAGATGGCACCACGACGTGCGCTCTTGTTGTCATCGCCGCCCGAAACATCGACTTGAGGCTTTGGGGTATGCTGAGAGGACTCCGTCATGAGGCTCCTTCTGACCGTCAATGTATCTGGCCTATTGTACCCGTATGGGAGATAAGCAAAACGTAATGCTATGGGGCAAATGGGATTAACAGACAAGCACGCATGTAATAAAAAACCCGACCTTCGAAAAGAAGGTCGGGTATCCAAAACTTGGTAGCCCGTACCAGATTCGAACTGGTGATCTCCGCCTTGAGAGGGCGGCGTCCTAAACCGCTAGACGAACGGGCCATAAGCCTCAGCAGAAAAGAAGTGGTAGCCCGTACCAGATTCGAACTGGTGATCTCCGCCTTGAGAGGGCGGCGTCCTAAACCGCTAGACGAACGGGCCACATGACACCTGCACTGCCGTGCTGCGAGGACATATATTACGGGACAAAAAACGCGAGCGCAAGAAGAAATTCCAAATTGGCCAAATTTTGTCGTGAGGTTATGGAACAAGCAGGTCAACCTGGTAGCTAATTTGGGACGGGGCTTTTTTAGCTACCCCTGCCAGAATCACTATTGTTCGTCCTATTGACAGCGGGGTAGCTAAAAAAGCCCCGTCCCAAATTAGCTACCCCAGGTTGAGGTGAGCCAGAAGGGCCTCGCGGGTGTTGGGGACGTTGTCTTCGATCACGGCGTCGAGGGCGACGTTGAGAAGCTGTCCCAGCTCAGGCCCCGGTTTGACGCCGGCGCGAATCAGGTCCCCTCCGTTGATGCCAAGCATCTTAAGCGTATAGGGCTCCCCCGCTTCCAACAGTTCGTGGGCGAGCGAACGCATCTCCTCGATCGTCTCGACGTAATAGAAGCACGACGGTGCCTTACCCAGCGTATCGGCACGCTTAAGGTCCATAAGCTCGTCAATCAAACGCGGTGTGTCGACGCCCTCACCCGAAAGCGAGCGCATCATATTGAGCAAACAGGAGCGCTCGGGGCGCAACGGCTTATCGTGATACCTGATAAGCAGACACACGTCGCGAACCAAATCGTGCGAAAGCGCCAAGCGATCCATAATAGCGCGCGCTTTCTTGGCACCAAGCTCAGGGTGACCGTAAAAGTGGCCGCTGCCCGCATGATCGACCGTAAAGCAATCGGGCTTGGAGACATCGTGCAAAAACGCTGCCCACATTAAGCTCGACGAAGGCGCCACGCCGTCACACAGTGCCAGCTCCCCCGCAACCGTCAAAACGCGAGCGATATGCTCGTAAACATTAAAGGCGTGGTAGACGCTGCGCTGGTCAAACCCACGAGCCGGCGCAAGCTCGGGCACGGCGGCGCAAACAAGCTCGGGATAGCGTAGCATCGCGTCTCCCCCGTGACCGGTCGATAGAATCCCCTCGAGCTCAATGCCCACGCGTTCGCGTGCCACGGCATCGAGCAGCGGCGAGCACTCGGCAAGCGCCTGTTTGGTCTTAGGCTCGATCATAAAATCCAGACGGCAGGCAAAACGCACGGCGCGCAGCATGCGAAGCGCATCCTCGTTAAAGCGACGCTTGGGATCTCCAACGGCACGAATCAGCTTACGCTCCAGGTCGCCCTGGCCATCATAACGGTCGACAAGACCGCGCTGGGGATGCCAAGCCATGGCGTTAACGGTAAAGTCACGACGTGCCAGATCGTCCTCAAGCGACGCCGCACGCTCCACACTCTGGGGATGGCGACCATCGGTGTAAAAACCGTCCAGGCGATACGTCGTGACCTCAATACGCTCATCGTCACAAAGGGCGGTAATGCCGCCAAATTTTATGCCCGACTCAACTACCGCAATGCCGGCTGCCTCGAGCGCCGCCTTGGACTCTTGCCACAGGCCGCTACAGCACATGTCAACATCGTGGCTGGGACGTCCCATCAGGGCGTCACGCACCCAACCGCCTACGAACCAGGCCTCGAGACCGGCGTCCTCAAGCGCACGTAGCACACGCAGGGAGGCATCTGTGGGCTGCGTACCGTTGAGCGAAACATTACACATACCTATGGCCTCCTACGCTTGCGAGTGTTAACGATGGTTCTCAAGCAGTCTAGCAAGAAACAAGCGTGAGCGCACATGAAATCACATCGTCGATTCGCGCGAACGAGACAGTAGAGCCCATGCGGCCAACAGATAAAAACACCCGCCTCGGAGATCCAAAGCGGGTGTTCGGCAACGATGTGTCTAAACGGTTAGCAGACCTGGCGAACGTCGATGTGCTTCTTATATTCGTCCACCTTGGCAAAATCGCCCAAACCAGGGCACTCGACCACGTTGGCACCGGTTGCCATCGAGAGGCGCAGGGCGTCCTCGACGCACTCGGGGGCATCGTGCCACACGGACAGGAAGGCGGCAAGCGAGGAATCGCCGGCGCAGACCGTCGAGAGCAGCTTGACCTCAAAGGTGCGTTTGGCAAACCAAATGTGCTCGCCGTTGGAGAAGTACGCGCCGTCGCCACCAAGGGTCAGCAGCACATTCTTAGCACCCTTGGCGTGCAGCTCAGCCATAGCGCCCTTAACGGACTCGTCGTCGCCACCGCTCACCTTAATGCCAAAGATGTCGAGCAGCTCGTCGTCGTTGGGCTTAATGAGCAACGGCTCCATGGCAATGAGATCGGCCAGCTGATGGCTCGAAATATCGAGCACGAACTCGGCACCCTTTGCCTTAACACGGCGAAGAACCTCGGCCAGGAAACCCTCGGAGGTGTTGGGGGGCAGCGAGCCGCTAATGACCAGGCAGGTCATGTCGTCGAGCGAGTCGATGAGCTCAAACATCTCCTGCTCGTTGGCAGCATTGATGGCAGCGCCTGCATTGACCATGTTGTACTCGGTATCGGGACCGGCGTTGAGGAAAACGTTGACGCGCGTGATGCCGTCAGTCCACACGGGCTTGACGGGCACACCCAGGGCCTCGGCGCCCTTGACGATATACTCGCCTGAGAAGCCGGCAAAAAAGCCCAGGATCGTGGTGTCGACACCGTAGTGATCGAGGGTGAACGAGACGTTGAGACCCTTGCCATTGGGCGTATAGACCGCGTTGCGCGTGCGGGTGACGGTGTTGGCGGAAAGTCCGTCGCAGGAAATGTTGTAATCAATGGCGGGATTTGCAGTGAGCGTGTAAATCATGAATGTTCCTTTCACAAAGCAACGTGATAATGAAAGTATATTCCACATCTTGTGAAAAGACCATAGCAACTCGGCGAACGGTGTAGAACGCGTGCAGGTCGACAGAAAAGCAGCAAGGCGGGGCAAAAAAATCAGGAGTGCTTGCCCTGAAGCTCATTTGCAATTTACAAATAAGCGCCCCGGCTTAAACCGGGGCGCCATATAGCCACGAATATGTAGCGTTTCGCTTACTTGCGATCGAGCTTGCGGACAGCAACGCGCTTGCTATACTCATCGACGTGACCGAAGTCGCCGATGCCCACGGACTCGGCAACGTTGGCGCCGGTGGCCATAGCGAGCTTCATGGCCTCCTCGACGTTGTCGCGATCCCTGTACCACTTGTGCAGGAACGCAGCGAGCGTGCAGTCGCCGGCGCAGACGGAAGAAACCAGCTTGATGTTGAACTCACGCTTAGCGTACCAGATGTCCTCGCCGTTGGAGAAGTAAGCGTCGCCGCGGCTACCACGGGTGAGCAGCACGTTCTGGACGCCGGCATCGTGAGCCATCTTCATAGCAACGCGGACCTCGTCGTCGGTGTCGACCGGCACGCCAAAGATGGCCTTCATCTCGTGATGGTTCGGCTTGATGAGCAGCGGCTTCTTGTGAGCGAGCTCCTTGAGCTTGTCGGAAGACAGGTCCAGGACGACGTCGGCGCCACGAGCCTGAGCGTGATCCATGACCTGAGCCAGGAAGTCGGGCGTAGCTTTGGGAGGCACGGAGCCGGAGACGATCAGGCACTCAAGATCGCCCGCGGTGTCCAGGATGTTGTAGAGCTCCTTCTGGTGCTCCGGCGTAATCGGGGCGCCGGGGTTAAGGATGCCGTACTCGTGCTGGCCATCGTTGACATAGGTGTTGATACGCGTGATGCCGTCGGTCCAGACCGGGCGGCACAGGCAACCCAGGTTCATGACCTCCTCGACGATGAACTTGCCCGTGAAGCCGGCGAAGAAGCCGAGCGCGACGGTGTCGACGCCCATCTTCTTAAAGGCGAAGGACACGTCGAGGCCCTTGCCGTTAGCCGTGTAGCTGGCCGAGCCGGTGCGGACGTTCTCGTCGGGCTCGAGCGGAGAGCTCGAAACCGTCATGTCGACAGCCGGGTTAGCGGTTAGCGTGTAGAACATTTACAGTACCCCCTGTATATTTGAGGGCCGCGCGGCCAGCCCATTCCAACCACGCGGTTACCTCTGATACCAAATTAGCGAGCGGCAGCCTCAAGCAGCGCCTTGACCTCTTCGGCAGTGTTGCAGGCGAGCGCCTTCTCGGCGAGATCGTCGCACTCGGCCTTGGTCCACTGGCTGATGGTCTTGCGGGCGCGAAGGATAGACGGAGCGCTCATCGAGAACTCCTCGAGGCCCCAGCTGATCAGCAGCGGCTCAAGCAGCGGATCGGCAGCGGCCTCGCCGCACATACCGACCATGATGCCAGCCTTGACGCCGCTCTCGATGATGTTCTTGAGCGAGCGAAGCACGGCGGGATAGTACACCTGGTACAGGTTAGAAATGGTGTCGTTACCACGGTCGGCACACATGGTGTAGCCGATCAGGTCGTTGGTGCCGATCGAGAAGAAGTCGGCGACCTCGGCCAGGCGGTCAGCGATCAGCGATGCGGCAGGCGTCTCGACCATAATGCCGACCTCGATGTTCTCGTTGAACTTGCGGCCCTCTTCGGTCAGCTCGGACTTGCACTCCTCGACGAGCTCCTTAACGGCCAAGACCTCCTCGACGCAAGTGACGAGCGGGATCATGATCTTGACATCACCGAAGGCGCTGGCGCGCAGCAGAGCGCGGAGCTGTACCTTGTACTGGTCGGGGTTGGCCAGGCAGTAACGCACGGCACGGAAGCCCATGAAGGGGTTCTCTTCCTTGACCATGTGCAGGTACGGGATCTCTTTGTCGCCACCCACGTCGAGCGTGCGGATGATGACCGGAGCGCCATTGAGCGCGCTGGCAACCTTGCGATAGGCGTTGAACTGCTCCTCCTCGGAAGGAAGCTCGGCGGAGTCCATGAACAGGAACTCGGAGCGGAACAGGCCAATGGCCTCGGCGTCGTGATCGAGCGCGTTGGGCACGTCATCGGGGTTACCGATGTTGCAGGCAATGATCTTCTTGATGCCATCGGCAGTCACGGACGGCTTGCCACGGAAAGCCTCGAGGGCTGCCTTCTCGGCAGCGAAAGCCTCGGCCTTGGCGGTGTAGGCGGCGAGCGTCTCCTCGTCGGGATCGGCCTCGACGATACCCTTGCCACCGTCGACGACAACGGTCATGCCGTTGCGCAGCGCGGTGCAGCTGTTGGCAACCGAAAGGACAGCCGGAATCTCGAGGGCGCGGGCGATGATCGCGGAGTGCGACGTGCGGCCACCGGTCTCGGTGACGATACCGGCAACGTGGGCCTTATCGATCGTGGCGGTCATGGACGGCGTAAGGTCGTGCACGACAACGACCGTGTTTTCGGGCAGGACGGAGAGATCGACGACCTCCTTGCCCAAAAGCTCGGCCAGAATACCGGTGCGGATGTCGGCGATGTCTGCCGCGCGCAGGCGGAACATCTCATCGTCCATGGACAGGAACATGTTCTCAAACATGGTCGAGGTGTCCATGAGCGCCTGCTCGGCGCAGGTGCCGCCGTCAATGGCGGCGTTGATGGCGTCGGTCATGCCCGGGTCCTGAGCCAGGACAATGTGTCCGCTCATGATTTCGGCCTCGGCCTCGCCCACCGTCTCCTTCATGTGGTCGGCCTGAGCCTGGGTCTTCTCGCAGAAGACCGAAAGGGCGGTCTGATAGCGCTCCTTCTCTGCTGCCGAATCAGCAACCTCGTGCGGCTCAAACGTCAAGTCGGGTTCGACGGCAACCATGACGGTGCCGATACCGATGCCCTCGGAAGCGTTGACTCCCTGATACATTCCTATTCCTCTCTCCGTGTCATGTGATAAAGCGTTTTGCCATATCCATGACAAAAGAGCGCAGTTCCCTTTAAACAAGTCACTGCGCCCCCAAATATGAACTTAGTTGTTCAACATGCGACCCGTTTGAGTTCTACTCGCCAAGACCGCTCTTGATGAGCTCGATGGCAGCAGCCAGAGCCTCGGCCTCGTCAGCGCCGTCGCACTTGACCTCGACCTCGGTACCGCAGGGGATGCCGGCAGCCATGAGGGCCATCGGGGACTTGCCGTTGACCTCCTTCTCGGGGGTGACGACCGTCACGTCGCAGGCGTACTTGCCCATGGTGGAGGCGAAGAGGCCAGCCGGACGCATGTGAAGACCCTGAGGATTAACGAGGGTAGCCTTCTCAGAAACCATAATTGACTCCTTTTTTGTGTTTAACCCCTATCAGCAATGCGACAGGAGCCATATTCACGACGTTGATTATATTAACTCACATCAAACGGTTTTTCATTATGTTTCGCACGAATTGTTGGACAGATGTCGTTCCTGCACGCTCGCCTGCCGGGCGGGGCGGTTAAGTTTGCTGCTCTACAGTCCTGCGCAAGACGGAAAGCACATTAAGTGCTTTCCTTTGCGTGCGGAACTCGCGACAAACTTAACCGCCCCGTCCGGCAGGCGAGCTGCGGAAACTCAGTTGGTCCAGAGCAATATCGTGCGAACGAAATTTTGGCTGATAATTTGTTCGCCTGGTTGATCTGGTTGATGGGGCTATCTATGCCCTCTTGTGAACTGAGGAGTATCCCGAACTGTCGGCAGAAAGGAAATGACCCTCAGTACCGGGTTACTTGAAAAAGGCGGGGACCCCTGATGGAGTCTCCGCCTTATATACAGGGGGCGATGTTATTCGCAAGCTGCGGGATTAGACCAGACGGGCGTTGATCGTCTTAGCGATCTCGGCAGCGTCGGTAGAACCCTTAACGGTGGCACGGAAGCCCTCGTCCATGAGCGCCTCGGCGACCTTGGACAGGATCTTGAGGTGCGTGGTGCCGGCCTGGGCACCGGGGATGAGCAGGGCAATAGCCACGTTGACGGGAGCGCCGTCCATGGTGTCCCAACCGGTCACGCCAGAGTCGTCCTTGACGACGATGACGGCGGCCTCGGTAATGGCATCAGACTTGGCATGCGGAATAGCGAAGCCCTCCATCATGCCCGTGGTGCCCTCGGCCTCGCGGGCCAGGAAGGCGTTCATTACGGCGTCAGCGTCGTCAGCGATACCGGCCTTGACAGCCTGGTTGGAGACAAAGCTCAGGGCATCGTCACGAGAAGCAAAATCCTCGGCGACAAAAACGTTCTCGACCTTCACGAAGTCGGAAGCCTCAGCCTTGGGGGCCTCGACGGCAGCGGCCTTGGGAGCCTCGACCGGCTCAGCGGCAGCGGCGGGAGCGGCCTTCTGCTTCTTCTCGAAGTCATACTTCTTGAAAGCAACGAACAGGATGCCACCGACCACGGCGCCGATGAGGATCGCGAGGACCCACAGCGGACCGTTCTCGACAACGGGCAGGACCAGGAAACCACCGTGAGGCGCCGGATCGTGGACGTTGAACATAATGGTCAGGATCGAGGCGATGGAGGAACCGAGCATCATGATGGGCATGACGGGCCAGATGTTCTTGGTCATGAACGGAATGGCGCCCTCGGTAATGTGGGTGCAACCAAGGATGAGGTTGACGATACCGGCGTCATGATCCTCCTGGCTGAAATACTTCTTGCCGACGATAACGGCAAAGGTGGTGATCAGCGGCGGAACGATGCAGGCGGCGGAGACGGCAGCCATGAAGTTGGTGCCGAAGTTATAGGTGTCGGTGCCGACACCGGCAGCCAGGGCCTCGGTGAGCATAGCGGTACCGGTGACGTAAGCAGCCTTGTTGACCGGGCCGCCCATATCAAAGGCGCACATGCAGCCAATGGCAAGACCCAGGACAACAGCGCCAGAGGCAGACAGACCCTTGAGGAAGTCCATCATGGCGGTGTTAATGGCAGCCATGGGGCCGGAGATGCCGAGCATGACCAGGCCGACGATGGCGGTCGAGAACAGCGGGTACAGGAAGATAGCCTTGAGGCCGTCCAGGTTCTTGGGCAGCTTGGCAAAAACCTTCTCGAGCAGCAGGATGACATAGCCAGAGAGGAAGCCGCCGACGATGCCGCCCAGGAAGCCGAAGCCCACGCCGGCACCGCCGGCATCGATCATGCCGGTCTCGGCATTAACGGGCAGGCCCTGGATGGCGATCATACCGGCGACAAAGCCGGGAACGAGCGCCGGGCGCTTGCCGATGGACTCGGCGATATAGGCGGAAAGCACGGGAACCATGAGGTTCATGGCGATGCCGCCGATGATCTTGAGCATAGCGGCAAAGCTGTTGTAGTCGGCAGCCGTCGAGTCGAAGGACGTGATGCCCCACAGGAACGAAACGGCGGTCAGAACACCACCGGCAACGACGAAGACCAGCATGTGGCTGACGCCGTTCATGAGGTGCTTATAGATGATGTGACCGATGGACTCCTTCTCCTCGACCTCATCCTCGACATCGGCAGCAGCCGCAACCGTGTCGTCGCCCTTGGCGGCGAGAGCGCGGTCGATCAGCTTGCCGGCAGCCTCGACGGACAGGGCCTTGGAAACACCGACGGAAACCATGGGCTTACCGGCGAAACGCTCCGCCTGGACATCCTTATCGGCTGCGACGACGACGGCCTTGGCACCGGCGATCTCACCCTTCGTGAGTTCGTTCTCGACACCGACCTGGCCATGAGTCTCGACCTTAATGGTCAGACCTCGCTCGGCAGCTGCCTTCTCCAGCGCCTCCTTCGCCATGAAGGTGTGCGCGATGCCGGTCGGGCAACCGGTGGCGGCGATGATGTCAAACTTAGCCATGTGTCCCTCCTTCTTGAGTACTGCGCCCGCGGGCGCTCCCCTACACGCGCTACGGTGCGCGTTTTTCCACTCCTGAAAGATACCAAGCCACCGCTTATATGAGAAGCAATCAAGCCTATTTCTCCGGTGAAAGGTTCTTTCACAACCGTAAACGGTCGATGAAAGTTTACCATCAACTTTTGAAACAGCAAGGTGTATCTTGTAATTGAAATCCCCGTATACTAGAGCGGCACACAACAAGACAGCTTTTAATGCCAACCAGGAGTCATCCATGTCCGATAGCAGCAAGAGCGCACTCTCCCTTATTAGCACGCACAAGGGATACAGCGAGTCCGAGCAGCGCATTGTCGACTATATCCTAGAGCACCAGTCCGAGGCACCGCTCCTAACAGCCGCGCAACTCTCGCGCGCCGCCGCAACCTCCGAGGCCACCGTCTCGCGCTTCTGCCGCAAGCTGGGCTTTGGAAGCTTTCGCAGCTTTCAGTTTTCGCTGGCGCGCGACCTGGAGAGCCAGCGCAACGAGGGCCTCACAGACGAGGTCTCGCTCGATAATATGGAGCAGAGCCTCAAAAACATCCTCGCCGCAAAGGTCAGTGAACTCAATGCGACCATCGATGGCATTGATCACGATACACTGGCAGCCGTCGTGCACGCGTTTAAGAACGCAGGGGCTATCGAGTTTGCAGCCGTAGGTAATACCAACGCCGTTGCGCTTGACGCGACGTTTAAGTTTTCGCAACTGGGCCTTCGCTGTATGTCAAGCACCATCAGCGAGACATCAATCGGCTTTGCGCTCACGTTGCGCCCCGGCGACGTTATCGTGCTGATCTCGAACTCTGGCAAGTCGCGTCGACTGAATCGCATGGCAAAAGCGGCTCGAGGCTGTGGCGCCACCGTAGTCGTCATCAGCAGCGACAGCAAGTCTCCGCTTGCTCGCCTAGCCGACTACACCTTTAATACCGTGAACCACGAGGCGCTGCTCACCACGGGCGACTTTGCGTTCTCCAAGATTAGCGCCACGATGATCATCGAGGTTATCTACAACTTCCTGCTGCCCGAAATCGAGGACGCCCGAGAGCACATCAGCTACTACGAGGAGCTTATCCAGCCGGATAAGGTCGTGGAATAGAAATTTTAGCGAGCCGACAAACGCCACTCACCATGAAACCGGCCCATCTACTACGTTTTATCAGTATGGCCCAACCACATACCGAAAATAGAAAAACCGCAGTCGTTCTACCTGCGGTTTTCTTTTTGCAATTCAAGGCGTGGTTGCCGATAGCCTATTAAACGTAGTAGATGGGCCGGTTTCGTGGCGGCCGGGTCGAACATACATGTAACGGCTCGGCCTAAGCACGCGCTTCCTCGAGCATCTGCTTAGCGTGCGCCAAGCTTGCCTCCGATTGATCGCCGCTCAGCATACGGGCGATCTCTGCGGTACGGGCGTCCCCGGCCACCTCATCCAGATGGGTTTGGGGAACGTCGCCGGGCTCTTTGCTCACCACGTAATGTTTGTCGGCCATGACGGCGACCTGCGCCAGGTGCGTTACGACAATCACCTGATGCGTTGCGGCAAGATCTGCCAGAACGCTCGCAAGGGCGCGTGCAGTAGAGCCGCCAACACCGGCATCGACCTCGTCGAACACCAACGTATCCACGCCGTCCGCGTTACCCAAAACAACCTTGCTCGCCAACATGACACGGCTCAGCTCGCCGCCGGACGCAATGCGGCGCAGGGGGCGCGGCGTCAATCCGGCACCGCTACGATACAAAAGCTCGTAGCTCGAAGGGCCCGCCGGCGTCCACTCGGCGCGCGGAAGATCGCGCGAGTCCCAAACGAGCTCGGCGCCGCCCATCTCCAGGCGCGCCATCTGACGGCCAACCTCGTGGCAAAAGCGCGGGGCTGCCGTATTGCGTGCACGCTTAAGTGCCTTGGCGGCGGCGAACAGTTCGCGCTCCGCCGCGCCGAGCGCTTCGCGCGCCTTCTTAATCCGCTCATCACCATCGTCTACCAGCGACAACAGCTCTCGCGAGCTATCGCGCATGGCAAACACGTCGTCCATGGTGGGACCCCACTGACGCAAAAGTCCCTTAAGGTCGGAATACCGCTCGCGCATACGAGCCAGCTCGCGCGGGTCGAAGGCGACCCCATCTCGATAGGCACGCAGCTCGTTGGCACAATCCTCGAGCGAGATGCAGGCATCCGAAAGCGCATCGGCGATAACACCCAGCTTGCGATCGACAGTAGCCATGCGCGAAAGCTCCGCCACGGCACTGTTCACGGCATCGAGTGCTCCCCCTTCGGCAGCAAGCGACGCATGGGCATCGTTGGCCGTTGCCACCAGCACCTCGGCATGCTCGGAGCGTGGCAGCAGCTCCTCGAGCTCCTCATACTCACCCGGCTTGGGGTCGACCTCGGCGATGCGCTCGAGGACAAAACGTGCCTCCTCGACACGACTCCCCTGCGCACGCGAGGCCTCTTCGACGCGACGGACCTCTTTGGCAGCCGCGCGCGATGCCTTAAGGCAAGCACGATAGCGATCGAGCGCCTCGAGCGCCGGGCGCCCCGCCCATGCATCGACCATGGCAACATGATGCGCGGGGTCGAGCAGGCGCTGGTGCTCGTGCTGGCCGCAAAGATCCATCATCACGCCGACGCGCTCCGAAAGCTCACGCACGCTGGCGATGCGGCCGTCAATTTTTACGCGGCTGCGACCCTCGGCAGAAAGGCTGCGCTGCACGGTGAAGCCCTCCGTGTCGTGCGGGCCGTCAAACAGGCGCGCCTCGACGTTGGCGAGCGTCTCGCCCTCGCGCACCGTCGACGAATCCGCGCGCTCGCCCAAAATGAGCTTAAGTGCCGAGAGCAACGCAGTCTTACCGGCGCCGGTTTCTCCGGTCAGAACCGTTAAGCCCGCGCTCGGAACCAACGTCGCCTCGCGAATGAGGGCAATGTTGGAAACCTGCAGCTCATCGATCATGACGCACTCCGTAGAACACGCGGCTCACCGAGTTATAGAAGCTCTCGGGGCCGTAATCCAGCAGCAGTACATCGCCGGGACCGCGACGCACGGCCACGCTCTCGACCGTGCCATCGCAGGCAATAAACTGTCCATCGATGGCAATCGCTGGCACGCTCGGGCGGTCATCGGACATAAAAATCTCGACGACGTCGCTTGGCGAGGTCAAAAAGGCGCGAGCCTGAATGGTATGTGGGGCGATGGGCACGCAAACCATGCCCGTGTAATCGGGACTGACGATGGGGCCGCCGGCGGAAAGCGCGTAGCCGGTGGAACCGGTCGCTGTCGAAACGACGACGCCGTCACCGCGCAGGCGGTCGATATGATGGCCGGACACCGTGATGTCGAACTCAACCATATCGGACAGGGGCCCGCGCGTAAGCGCCATATCGTTAAGGGCAAACGTGCGCACGACATCCTTCGTGCCATCTTCGCGCACCGAAACGATATCCGCGGCGAGGGTGGCGCGGCGACTCACATGGAGCTCACCGGAAAGGGCATCGCTCACGACCTGCAAAATATCGCGATCCTCGGGGCTCGCGGCCGTCAAAAAACCCAAATGACCATAGGAAAGGCCCAAAATGGGGATCTCGCGGTAGTTGAGAATACGGGCGGCACGCAATAGCGTGCCGTCGCCGCCGAGCGTAATGACCAGGTCGGCATCGTCAACATCGGGCGCACGCTGGATCTTGGAACGCTGATCGGCAGCCCATGCGACCTCGTAGCCCTGGCGCGTAAGCCAAAGCTCGAGCATCAGGCCGCTCTCGACCGCCTCTTGCTTGTAGTAATTGGGAACCAGAAAGACCTTCATAGCGTTGCAGCTTTCTCGCTCAAAGCCGTTACCTGTGATTGCAGCTCATCGTCGGCACGCTCGCCAGAGGCAAACCTCGTGCCGTACAGGAAAAATTCGACGTTGCCCTTGGCGCCATGGATGGGCGACACGCACACGTCGAGCGGGAACAGGCCCTTGGCGGCAAAGAGCTCAATCGCCGCCACAAGCGTATCGCGGCGGACGGAGGGGTCGGTCACGATACCGCCCTCGCCCACCAGCGCAGCCGGCGCCTCAAACTGCGGCTTTACGAGCGTGCAGAACGAACCCAAAGGCTTCAGGCACGCCAACACGGCGTCGATGATATTCGCGATACTCGTAAACGACACATCGCAGACAGCCAAGTCGATAGCGCCGCCGTAGCCAAGCTCGGGCAGTTGTGTCACGTTGGTGCGCTCATGGAGCCTCACGCGCTCGTCTTGGCGCAGCGACCAATCAAACTGGGCGCGACCCACATCGACCGAAACGACCGTTGCGGCGCCACGCTTGAGCAGGCAATCGGTAAAGCCGCCCGTGGAGCAGCCCACATCGAGGCAAGCAAGGCCCATGGGATCGATCCCAAACGCATCGAGCGCGCCCTCGAGCTTGAGCCCGCCGCGCCCCACGTAGGGAATACGGCCCTTCACGTGCAGGGGCAGACCGGGCGTCACCTTAAGGCCCGGCGAGGTCAAACGCTCGCCGCCACTCGAGACCGAGCCGGCCATAAGAGTGCGAAGGGCATCCGCGCGGTCGGCGCAGATGCCCTGTGAAATCAGTTCGTCATCGAGACGCACGCGTTTCATGAATGCCATCAACCATTCGTATCCGGAGACGCGGCCTTGCTATCCTGGGATTCGTTTGCCGCATCCTCATCGTATTCCTGCTCGAGCTTATCGGCCTCACGAGACGTTAACTCAAACTTGTCGACCATATCGACCGCACGGGAGCCAAGTTCGATCGCCTCGTCAAACAAATCGAGCGAACGCTCCAAGGACGTATCCTTGGAGCGAACGGTAGCGATGA
This sequence comes from Collinsella sp. LCP19S3_B6, assembly GCF_052121815.1. Taxonomy (NCBI): domain Bacteria; kingdom Bacillati; phylum Actinomycetota; class Coriobacteriia; order Coriobacteriales; family Coriobacteriaceae; genus Collinsella; species Collinsella sp. LCP19S3_B6. The sequence goes on along the minus strand of NZ_JBQKDN010000006.1, from coordinate 19,925 downwards.
TCTGGTCCAAGCGGTCCGAGATCTCGTCGAAGTTGCGAACGGAACCCTCTGGCATGGCTACTCCTCGACGGTACCGGTCTCGACCTCGGCGACCTCGGCACCCTCGTCGAGAACGCCGGCCGCAGCCTGAGCGGCGGCAACCTTGGCGGCAGCCTCGGCGGCCTGGGCCTCCTCGCGGGCGCGGTCCTCGGCCAGCAGCTCCTGATACAGGTCCTCGCCCGGCAGCTCCTCGCTACGCGCGATCTTGCCCAGCACGCCATTGACAAACGACGCGGACTGGTCGGTGCCATAGGCCTTGGCAAGCTCTACAGCCTCGTTGATCACGATGGCGTCCGAGACCTCCTCGTCGGTGAGGAAGCGCATCTCATAGACGGCGATACGCAGCAGATTGCGATCGGCGCCGGGCATGCGCATAAGATCCCAGTTCTTGGCGATGGAGCGCAGGGCACAGTCGATGCGGTCGATATACTCGTAGGCACCGCGGCACAGCTCCAGAGCGTAGGGGTCGAGGGGACCCTTCGAGATCAGGAAATCGCCCTCGAGGACGCGCTCGAGCGGGCTGTCCGTCGCCTCGGCCTGGAACAGCAGCTGCAGCGCCTGACTGCGGGCAAGCGTACGCCCGCGATAAACCTTAAGGCTCAAAGGTTACTCCTTGGGGAAAACGAGGCCGTCGATGCAAACGTCAACGCGCTCGACCTCGACGCCTACCTGGGCATCGATAGCTGCGACCACGGCGGAGCGAACGGCCTCGGCGAGTTTCTTGAACGGATAGCCAAAGAACACCACGACGCGCACGGTGAGTGCGAGCTTGTCGCCGATAACCTCGGCCTCTACCGGCGGCTCGGAAGCCGGGGCCTTGGACGAAAGCATCATGGAGACAAGGTTGGTGGCAAGGTCCTTGACGCCCACGGAGGCGATGCCCTCGACATCCGTGACGGCGCGCGAGACGATGGCGGTCAGAACATCGGGCGAAATACCGATGCCATCAATCTTGATTTCCTGGGGCATGAATCCTCCTAGAAGAGTTGGTTGCTAGACGCGGGAGACGAACTTGCCGTCGCGGGTGTCAACCTTAATGACCTCGCCCTCGTTGAGGTACATCGGGACCTGGATGACAGCACCGGTGTCGATGGTGGCCGGCTTGGTGGAACCCTGAACGGTGTCGCCCTTAAAGCCCGGGTCGGTCTGGACGATGGTGGTCTCGATGAACATCGGCGGGGTCACGCCCATGAGCTCGTCGTCGGCGAAGAGCAACTGGCAGGTGTCGTTCTCGCGCAGCCACTTGGAGTTCTCGCCCACCATGTCCTCGGGAACGGGAACCTGCTCGTAGGACTCGTTGTCCATGAAGATGTAGTCGGCGCCGTCGTTGTAGAGGTACTGGAACTCACGGGTGGTGAGCATGACGCTCTCGAACTTGGTACCGGCGTTGCAGGTGTTCTCGACGACACGACCGCTCTTGATATCGCGGGTCTTGTAGCGCACAAAAGCACCGCCCTTGCCCGGCTTGACGTGCTGGAACTCGACGATGGTGTAGACCTTGTCCTTAATGCGGAGACCGAGGCCGTTCTTGAAGTCGGCGGTAGAAATGGTAGGCATAGCGACCTTTCTTGTTATGGGTAGAACGCACAAGCGTCCAAATTACATACGAGCGAAATTATACACTTGCAGGCGGCGCCTGCGGCGAGCGCATAAAAAGAGAACGCGGGGCGCCCGAATCATTTCGGACGCCCCGCTTCCAAAATCGAACTGAATGGCTTAGCAGTCGATGACGTGCAAGTCGTGCGGGGTCTTGGTGAAGGGCTCATAGCCGTTCTCGGTGACAACACCGTAATCCTCCAAGCGCACGCCGCCCACGCCGGGCAGGTAGACGCCGGGCTCCATGGTGACAACCGAGCCGACCTCGATGGTGTTCTTGCTGCGGTTGAAGTTGGGCAGCTCGTGGATGTCGATACCGACACCATGGCCCAGGCCATGGTTGTAGTAATCGCCATAACCGGCATCGCCGATGATCTTCTTGGAAAGCTTGAAGATATCGTTACCCTCGACGCCCGGATGGATAGCGGCGACGCACTCCTCGTGGGTGCGGCGCACGAGCTCGTACAGGTCGAGCTGTTCCTGCGTGGGCTCGCCCATCACGACGGTACGCGTCATATCGGAGCGATAGTCACAGTAGCCCGCGCCATAATCCATGAGGACGAAATCGCCCTTCTCGATGACACGGTCGCTCGGGACGGCATGCGGGTTGGCGGTGTTGGGACCGCTCGCGACGATGGAGCCAAAGGCCAAGCTGTCGGCACCGTTGGCGAACATAAAGTTCTCGAGCTCGTTGCGGACCTGCTTCTCGGTCATACCGGGCTTAATAAAGCCGAGCATGTGCTGAAAGGCGGCATCGGTGATCGACTGCGCGTGTCGCATGAGCTCGATCTCCTCGGCATCCTTGATGGCGCGCATCTTACGAATGTCGTCATGCATCAGCGGCAGCATGCAGGCGACGGAGCGATCCTCAAGACCACGCTGAATACCCTGGTAAAAGTTAATCTGCATGTCATCCTCGACGGCGCAGACACGACACTTGTTGGCCGCGATCTTGTCGGCAACCCAACCGGGGATGGTGCCCTCGTCCATGTCGTAGACCCAGGGGCTGCCGGCGGGCGTGTTCTCCTCAAAGCTGTTGAGATAGCGCGAGTCGGTATGGAACAGGCATTGATCGGCCGTAATAAATGCGGCGTGCGGAAACTCGAAGGTGTAATCGAAGACGCCCTTTACACCCGTGAGCCAACGGAGGTTGGCCTCATCGCGCACGACGATGGCATCGTAGCCGCGCTCGACCATCAGGGCACGGACACGCTCGATACGACCGGCAGGACCGGCAGCAAACTCAGACATTCAGATTCCTTTCTTATTGTCCTCAAAAAGAGCAGGACGGGCTTCAAACGAATAGCCGAACCACAAGCGATTCGCAACCGATTGAAAACCCGTCCCTCAAAATGATACGAAAGACGATGGATGTCAATAAAGTTAAAAAAGTTCCTTGCGAGAAGCCAGATACGCCTGCGCATGACGTTCGAGAATCTCGTCCTCGACATTTGTCAGGCGAATGGCGCCGAGCGCCGCGGGCAGCGGCAGCATGCTGCGGTTTGAGCGGGCAAACTGCTGCTTGCGGAACTCCTCGATAAACGCGGTGGGCTCCAAGTCGAAGGCAAGCTCTTCGATGCCAAAGTCCTCCAGGCAATCGTCGACCTCAAACACATTATCGATATCGAAGTCGCAGGCATCATGTGCTAGGCGCGCCTCAAAGCGCATACCCTCGGAAAGGAGCTGGTATGCGGGAACGTTAGCCGCGGCCTCGCCCAGGCAGGCGCGAAGGGTGCGCTCCCCTGTCTTACCAAAATCGAGTGCATGGCGAGCACTGGGGTTCGTGGCCATGAGCACATCTTTGCGCGCGGTCTGGGACCACTGCACAGCATTGACGAGCGCGACCTCCTCGCCGGAAAGAATCTCGGGAACAGTCTCGGTAAACTGATTCCAGCGGGACTTGCTGCTCGAAAGCATGGTGCCAACAAGCACCACATAGCCGAGCTTGAGATCCTCGGGGTCCGCCTCGCGAACAAGGTCGAGGTCACACACGACCAAGCCCGATTCGGGACGGAACGCGATAGCGGGAAGCGCATTCGACGACGAGGCGACGAGCGGCTTCATGGTTGTCGCGACCGTGAGCATGGCGTCGAACGTTGTCGGCAGCAAGGCGCACTCGGTGCGACCGCACCACTGATTAGCACACCAGCTAACAACCGAGCAGGTTGCGGCATCACCAACGGCGACAACCAGATCGTCGCAGGTAATGCCGTTGGCAGATAGGGCACCAAAGATGGCATCGGCATCGGCCAGCGTGGCACCAGCAGGCGAGACCTCAAGTGGGAGCTGCGACACGACAAAACCGGCATCAACCAGCGCATGCTCGACGACCTCGCCAAAACGCTCTGACGTGGCGTCGTTCCAAACCACCAACGCGCGCTTAGGCTTGCCCACAGCCGAGGCAAACATGCGCGACAGCTCCTCGAACGCGCCCAATCCGACGCGGACATCGACACTGCGGTTTTGGAAATTGATCAGTTGACGGCGAATCATAGCAGCCCACGCTCCAAAAGCATCTCGGCACAAAGGTAGGAAACGTCCTCGAAGGACTTGTTGCGAATATCAAGGGTAATATCGGCGGCCTGGCGATATAGCGGACGGCGATGCTCAAACAGGCGCGCGGCATGCTCGGGCGAACGGAAATCGGGACGCGTGTCGGACCGACGAATCTGGCGAATCGAATCCTCAAAGTCACCTTCGAGATACACACAGATACCCATCTGGTGCATGAGCTCAATATTCACCGGAGTCTCGACGATACCTCCGCCGCAGGAAACCAGCAGGCTGCGCTCGCTTTGGAGCGAACGGAGCGCCGAGGTCTCGAGCTCACGAAAACGCTCCTCGCCCTCGGTCTCAAAAATCTCGGTCACCGATTTACCGCAACGACGCACGACAAGGCGGTCGGTATCGATAAAGCGACGTTTGAACATAGTGCCCACGTTGCGCGCAAGCGTCGATTTGCCCGCGCCCAAAAAGCCGATAAAGAAGATATGGTCGCAGCCGTGTTTGGTGTGCTGGGACATAGCGAGACCTATTCCTCGCAGGGAAGGTCGCGCAGGGCCCGGCGCTCAAAGATACGGAAGATCTGCGTATACCACAGGTCCTGAGTGGCCTGCGGCTTTACCAGGATGGTATCGACGCCGGCGAAATTGCCGCTCCACACGTCCGTGTAGAGCTGATCACCGATCAGCACCGCCTCGTCGGCCGTGGCGCCGAGGCGCTTAAGACCCGCCTTGAGGGCAAACGGAGCCGGCTTCATGGCGTGGCTAATGGCCTCGAGTCCCAGCTCGCGTGCAGAGCTCATGACCTGGTCGCGATGCCAGTTGTTAGACACCATGCACAGCTTAAAGCCTTTGGCGCGGGCGGCGTCGAGCCAAGCGGAAACCGCGGCGGGAACCTGCTCGGTGTCGCGCGGCACCAGGGTGTTATCGCGATCGAGCAGAATGGCGCGTTTGCCGTCGGCCCACAGGGTATCAAGGTCGATGCGGTCGACGGATGCAACATATCGTTTGGGGCTGAAAATCCTCATGTTTAATTCCAAGACTGTTGGTGCTCTTCGTAGGTTTGCGAGAAGTACTCCTCGTCCTGCGTAATGTAGAAATACAGGTCATCGGAGTCGGTCGGCTCAAGCGTGGCCTTGAGTGCCTCGAGCGACGGGGAGCAGATGGGCGTGGGTGGCAGACCCTCGTGCTTATAGGTGTTGTACGGACTATCGCTCTGCAGGTCGTCGGCGGAAACCTCGCCACCGGTGACATACATCATGGTCGCATCGCTGTTGAGATAACGCAGACCGTCGAGCTTGCCGGCAAGGCGGTTGTAGAAGACCGAGGCGACATGTGCGCGCTGCTCGGCGTTGAGACCCTCGCGCTCAACGATGGAAGAGAGATTGATGATGTCGTAATCGGACATCTCCACGCCGTAACGCTCTTTGATCTTGGCCTCGCAACCGGCAAAATCGAGAGACTTGTACTCGGTGTTGAACTGATCGAGCATGGCACGGATAACGTCATCGGCGCTCGGGTCCTTGCCCAGCGAATAGGTCTTGGGGAACAGAAAACCCTCGAGCGAATCGTTGGCGGCGCCCTTAAGGAAGCTATAGTCGTCCACGTAGTTGGAGGCCTTGGCCTGGTTGAGGAAGTCTTCCTTAGAGATGCTGCCGTAGGCCTGGGCCACACGGTCGGCGACTTGATCGACCGTTAGACCCTCGGGAATAGTAAGCGCATTGGAGCCCGCATTGGGGCCTTCCATGAGCTGCTGAACAACCTTGGTCGCATCCATGAATGTGGTGAACGTATAGGTACCAGGCTTGAGCGACATATCGGCATTGAGCTTTTTCACCGCCGCATAGTAATCCTTGGGATTATCGACGATATGGTTCTCGGAGAGGATCGAGGCGATGGTGTCGCCCGAAGCACCGTCGGGAATGGTCACCGTAACCTGCTGACCAGCCGTAACCTTCGTATCCTCACCGGCAAAGAAGCCCTTGACGGCCGGCACGACAAAGAAAGCGATCGCAGCAAGCGCGAGCACCGCCACCACAACGCCGATGATCATGGGAACCGGAGAACTCTTCTTTTGAGCACCGCGTCGAGCACGCGTGTCGTAGCTCGAGCGGGTCGCCGGAGCAACGCCATGCAAACCGCGAGCATGATGCGAATGCGATTGGGTGGCCTGCGTTCGCCGGACAGGTGCCTGCTGCTTAAAGCGGGTACCGCCTGCAGGCTGGGCCGTACGAGCAGTGGGCTGCTGAGCCGCGCGAGAAGCCGAATGCTGAACCGAACGAGCAGAAGGCTGCTGACCCGTCCGTTGAGCAGGTTGGGCCGAACGAGCGAAGGACTGCACCGGGCGCGCGCCAGGCTGAGCTGCGCGCTGCGTCGGCTGTGCCGGACGCTGGCCAGGCTGGGCAGGGCGCGACTCGGGCTGACGTGTACGATTCGGCTGGCGCGGATCGGAAGCGCTAGGCATGCGAAACCTCCTCGTTTTTACGATCGAGCCACGTCTGCAAAAACAGGCTGGCGGCAATCATGTCAATCTTGCCCCTCATCTGCTTTTCGTTGAGGCCCTGCTCGCGCAAGATACGCTTTGCCTCTTGCGAGGACAGACGCTCGTCCTCAAACTCGAGCGGAAGATCGAGCTCGTCGGCGATCTTTTGTGCCACGGCGGCAACGCGCTCGGCCTGGGGGCCGGGCTCGCCGGCCATGGTCAAGGGACGTCCGCTTATCAGGATGTCGGGCTCATAGTCCTCGACCAGGTAACGGAACGTCTTGGCCATACCGGTGACCTCGGCGGCAGGGAGTACCTTGACAGGCATCGCCATCTTGCCATCACGGCTCGAGACGGCAATGCCAATCCTGGTCTCCCCTATGTCCAGTGCGAGCGCGACCACAGCGACTACTTCGGTTCTTAGGCGCCGAGCGCGGTCTTAGCGGCCGCGAGGGCATCGGCGATACCGGCGGCGTTCTTGCCACCGGCCTGGGCCATGTTGGGACGGCCGCCACCGCGACCATCGACCAGGCCCGCGATCTGCTTGATCACGTTGCCGGCGTGGAAACCGGCCTTGACGGCGTCATCGGAGCCGGCGGCAAGCAGGGCCGGGGTGCCCTTCTCGGTCACGCTGGCAACGACGCAGGCAACGGGGCCGGAAACCTTCTGGTGCACAGTATCCCAGACGTTGCGCAGGTCAGCAGCCTCAAGGCCCTGGAGCTCGGCGACAACGAGCTTGTAGCCGTCGAGCTCGACGGCTCCCTCGATAGCATTGGAGATAGCGTCGGAGGAGCCACCGGTCAGGGCCTTCTTGAGCTTATTGGACGTCTCGCGCAGCTCGGCCTGCAGGTTCTCCACGCGGGCGGGAACCTCGTCGACGCGGCACTTGAGCGCAGCGGCAGCGGCGTCGACGAGTGCCAGGCGGTCGGCCATGTAGTCGAGGGCACCCTTAGAGGTCACGGCCTCGATACGGCGGACGTTGGAGCCCGTGGAGGACTCGGAAATGATCTTGAACAGACCGATCTCGGCGGTGTTGGCGGCATGGGTGCCACCGCAAAGCTCACGGGAGAACGGCTGGTCCTCGGCGCCCACGGAGACAACGCGGACAACGTCGCCGTACTTCTCGCCAAAGAGGGCGACAGCGCCGGCGGCCTTGGCCTCATCGATGCCCATAACGCGGGTAACGACCGGCTTGGAAGCGAAGATCTGCTGGTTGACCAGGTCCTCGACAGCCTTGAGCTGCTCGGAGGACAGGGCCTCAAAGTGCGTGAAGTCAAAGCGCAGGTGCTCGGGCGTCACCAGCGAGCCGGCCTGGGAGACATGCTCGCCCAGGACCTGCTTAAGGGCGGCGTCGAGCAGGTGCGTGGCGGTGTGGTTGCGGCGCAGGAAGCCACGGCGCTCGGCGTCGAGCGCGGCGGTCACGGTGGCACTGACGGTAAGCGTACCCTCGGCAACATGGGCGACGTGGGCATACAGGCCGTTGTGGTTCTTGGTATCGGAAACCGTCAGCGCAACGCCCTCGGCAGAAAGCTCACCGGCGTCGCCCTGCTGGCCGCCCATCTCGGCATAGAACGGGGTGCGGTCGAGCACAACCTCGACATCTTCGCCCGCAGCGGCGGACTCTACGGACTCGCCGTTGCGCACGATGGCGACAACCTTGGCGCCCTCGATGACGTCGTTGTCATAGCCGTCGAACTCGGTCGCGGCAACTTTGTCGGAAAGCTCGACCCACACGTCGTTGAAGCTGCCCCAGGCGTCGCCCTTGGCATTGGCGCGGGCGCGGGCCTTCTGGTCCTCCATGCAGGCGGTAAAGCCGTCCATGTCGACGTCGTGGCCAGCGGTGCCGGCGATCTCGACGGTCAGGTCGATGGGGAAACCAAAGGTGTCATGCAGCTTAAAGGCAACATCGCCCGGAAGGACAGCGCCCTCGGCGAGCGCGGCCAGGGCCTCGTCCAGGTAAACGCGGCCGTTGTCGAGCGTCGTGGAGAAGCGCTCCTCCTCGGAGGCGACGATACCCTTGACGAGCGCGACGTTCTTGAGCAGCTCGGGATAGGCCTCGCCCATCTGAGCGTTGACCTCGTCGATGAACTTGGTCAGGAAGGCGCCCTCGATACCCAGCAGGCGACCGTGGAACACGGCGCGACGGAGCAGGCGGCGAAGGACGTACTCGCGGCCCTCGTTACCGGGCAGGATGCCGTCAGAGATCATAAAGTCGACGGCACGGGAGTGATCGGCGATGATACGCAGCGAGCGGCTGGCACCGGTGTAATCGTCGGCGTCATAGGTCTTGCCGCTGATCTCCTCGCCAAGCTTGATGAGATGCTGCATCAGATCGCCATCGTAGTTGGCGGTCTTGTGCTGCATGATAGCGGCCATGCGCTCCAGGCCCATGCCCGTATCGAGGTTGCGGTGCGGCAGCTCCGGCATGGAGCCGTCCTCCTGGCGGTCGTACTGGGTAAAGACGAGGTTCCAGAACTCCAGGAAGCGGTCGCAGTCGCAGCCGGGCTTGCAGTCGGGGCTGCCGCAGCCGACCTCCTCGCCCATGTCAAAGTAGATCTCGGAGCACGGACCGCAGGGGCCGGTGGGGCCGGCGGCCCAGAAGTTGTCGTCCTCGCCCAGACGCGAGATGTGATCCTCGGCAACGCCCAGGGAGCACCACACGTCGTGGGTCTCGTCGTCCTCGGTAAAGACGGTGAAGTACAGGCGGTCGAGCGGCAGCTTGAACTCCTTGGTGATGAGCTCAAAGGCCCAAGCGCAGGCCTGCTGTTTGGAGACGCCGCCAAAGGAGAAGTCGCCGAGCATCTCAAAGAAAGACAGGTGACGGCCGTCCTCGCCAATGCAGTCGATGTCGTTGGTGCGGACGCACTTCTGGCAGGAGATAGCGCCGATCTCCTTCATGGTCTTCTTGCCCTGGTAATACTCCTTAAACTGGTTCATGCCGGCGTTGGCAAGCAGCAGCGAAGGATCGTCGGGGACGAGGGACGAAGAAGGATAGAGCTTAAGACCGCGCTCCTCAAAAAAGTTGAGGAACTTAGAGCGAATCTCAGCCGTAGTCATTGACGGGTAGTCAGCACTCATAGAGGGAATCTCCTCGGTTTCACATCGAAACAGTTCAAACGTTACGATATTACCATCCCACCGCGCAAGTGCAAAAAAGAGGGCCGCCAAACAGCGACCCTCCAGCGAATTTGCACGTTATTGCCTATGAACTTGAACTTGAAATGACTTACTTCTCATCATCGTCCATGGAACCGTCGATGCCGGTATTGGTATCGTCGTCCGAGTTGGAATCGTCGTCTTTGGCGAAGGGATTCTTGAAAAAGCCCGTAGCATCGGGCTGAAGGCCCGAGAGCTTGATCCAGGGGTTATCGAGCTCGGGCCTGGGCATGGCCTGGGCCTCGGGCGCAGTCTCGTTACCGATGAGCTCGGACTCATAGATGAATGTATCGTCTCCAAGCGCGTCATAAGCGGCGACCGGGTTGCCCTCGGTATCGCGATAGGGCGTGCCCTTAAACACGGCGCCGTCGTATGCCACGAGCTGACGGCCGGTCTCGTTCTCAAAGTAGTAGACGAAAATGCCCTTGAGGGCCGCGCACAGCGGAATGGCGATAACCATGCCGATGGCGCCCATAAGCGCCGAACCGATAACGAGTGCCGTCAGGCTCATGATGGGATGCACCTGCACCGAACTCTGCATGACCTTAGGCGAAATGACGTTGTCGGTGACATTTTGTGCCACCATGGTCACGACCAAGGTCCACAAAGCCAGCATCGGGCTGAACATAAAGCCGAGCACCGTAGCAATCGCCGCGCTCACCCAGGGGCCAACAACCGGGACCAAGTGCATAATGCCCGTAAAGATGGCCATGAGTGCCGCGTAGGGATGGCCAATGAGCGTAAAGCCGATAAAGGCCAGGATGCCACCGCAGATGGACGTCACGACCATGCCACGCATATAACCGCCGACCGAGCGCGAAAGAATCGCGACCATAAAGCGGTACGAGGTCTCTTTTTCCTGACCAATGATGGTGCAGACCTCGTGGTGCATACGGGGATAGTCGCAGGCCAACCAATAGGCAAGCACCAGACCGAGGAAGATGACGAACAGCTGCGAGGCCGTATTGGTAATGAACGGGAATACACCGCGACCAAGCTCAGCGGCAATCTGAGACACATACTTGGACGCCACGGTAACCAGCGAAGAAAGATTATCGTCCAGATACTCTTTGAGCGGCGTGTTGTTGAGCGTCTTGGCATGCGAGACCATCACGTTGAGATCACCGCCCGCAACACGAAGCTGCTCAGGCAGGCGGCTCAAGACTTCCATGATCTGGCCAAAGAGAATCGGCGACAAGATGCAAACGACACCGACGAGCACAGCAACGACCACAATAAGCGCGATGAGCGAACCAATGCCACGGTTGACGCCGTGATGCTCGAGCCAGTTAGTAATCGGCGACATCACAAAAGCGATGATGGAACCGACAGCTAGAAACTCGATAACCGGCGCCAAGATACCCATAAGGTTAAAGATGACGGCGGCGATGACAATGCAGCCGACGACGGCCCAAATGCGAAGCGTCAGAATACGGGTATCGCGCAGCGCGCGATCGGTTTGTTGGGGGTGTTCACTCATGAACGAACCATCACTCCGTCGGGGTCGATCTTGTCCTGAACCTTCTTAAGGGTACGGCGCAGCAGGCGCGAGACCTGCACCTGCGAGATGCCCAGCTTCTTGGCGATCTCGATCTGGGTCATGCCCTTTACGAAACGCAGCTCGATAACCTCGCGCTCGCGCGGCGAGAAATCGCGGATGGCCTCCTCAATCACCAGGCGGTCATCGGTAAAGTCGAGCTCGTTGTCGTCGTCGGCGTAACGGTCGAGAATTGAAGGCGCGTCGTCAGAATCGGACGCACCGGGGGCCTCGATGGGCACCGAGGTATAGGCCGAGGACGATTCCATGGCCTCCAGCACCTCGTCAACGGTCACGTCTAGGTACTCAGCGATTTCCTCAACCTTAGGCGAGCGCTGCAGCTCGTTAGTGAGCTTGTCGGTGGCCTGGTTAACCTTGGCAGAGAGCTCCTGTAGGCGACGCGGAACGCGCACACTCCAACCCTTGTCGCGGAAGTGACGCTTGATCTCACCCAAGATGGTGGGCGTGGCAAACGTGGTGAACTCAAGTCCGCGCTCGGGGTCAAAGCGGTCGATAGCCTTGAGCAAACCCAGATAGCCGACCTGCATGAGGTCGTCGAGCGGCTCGCCGCGATTCTTAAATTTGTTGGCAAGAAACCTTACCAGGTTCATATGGGACATGACGAGCTGCTCGCGGGCGTCCGGATCACCGGTCTCTTTGTAGCGACGAAACAGCTCGCGGGTTTTCTCCTTGTCCCAAGCGGTCTTACCGCTCCGGGAACGTTCGGTCATATTAGATATCCGCCTTGAGATCGAGGGAAAGCGTCAGGGGCGCCGCAGTCTTTTCGTAGGAATCGCACACGCTTGCCAGAATGAGCTCGGCATATACGGCGGCCTGGTCATCCTCATCGAAAGTCGCCTGGTCGCCAAAGGTGAAGGTCATGCCCACGTGAGACTCGTCGACATCGAATTTGATCGAGATAACGTCAGAATCAACGGCCGTGCAGCCAAAGATGAAGGCCTCCTCGGCAGCCATACGAATGTCCTCGATGCGATCGACGGACATGGAACAGAGCGCGCCGACATTAGCCGCCGTCATGCGCACCAAGCGTGCCAGACGCGGATCCCCGGCAACAGTCAGCGTGATAGAGCAAGTTGCTTCACTACTCATCGCAGGACTCCTCAGAGGTCTCGGCGGGCGTGTAGGTGTAATACCGGGCTGCTTTAGCAGCAGGCTTCTGTGCATCATCGTCACCAGCAGCGGCATCGTCCCCGGCTTCGCCAATCAGGACACGCTCGGTCGGTTGCTCGGCTTCGGCGGCAGCGGAAAGATTATGCTCGGCGTCGACCGCGGGAGCCTTCACCTTGTTAAAGAGTTTCTGAACGGCACCGGCCGCAGAGTCGGTCACACTCGACACAGCATTGCTGGCCTCGGCCATGCTGCCCGTAACCTCGGAAATGTCGCGAACCACGGCTTCGACCTCTACGAGATTGGAGGTAAGGGCGTCGACGGCGGTCTTGCTCGACTTGAGGAGCGGCTCAACCTGCGCCAGCGCGGGGGTGAGCTCATCGACGGCGCCATCGAGCTTTGCTACCACGGGCTGAGCCTCGGCGATGGTGTTGTTAAGGTCGCTCACCGTCTTGTCGAGCGAATCAACGACAGTGCGGGTCTTTCGCAGCGTGAGCGCGAGCTCGATGACAGCCCACACGCCGGCAACGGCGAGCAGCAGCAGGGCGATTTGGATGGGACTCATACAAGCCTCCCGAAGGAATCGAAATACAGACGCTGTTCATGGTACCCCAAAGGGGACCGAACATGCCAAGAGCAGCAACGTGAGACAAAATTACCAGCAGCTACTTCGGTGCATTCCCGCTACGGTCGCGCTCGCTTTGCTCTACACGCCACTCTTCCCAGCCGCGGCCGGCAGGCTGCCAAAACGCACAGCGCTCCAGCCCCTCGGGCAAATAGCGTTGATCGACCCAGCCTTCGGGATAATCATGCGGATACTTATACACACCGTATTCGTCACTGCCCGGGCGATGACGATCGCGTAGATAGCTCGGCACCTCGCGCAGCCCACTTGAATGAATATCGGCCAACGCCGCATCAATCGAGGCCTCACACGCGTTGGATTTTGGCGCCAAGCACACATAGAGTGCAGCCTGAGCCAGATTAATGCGGCACTCGGGATAACCGATGACCTCGGCAGACTTAAACGCGGCATGCGCCACCAATAGCGCCTGCGGGTCGGCATTGCCAACATCCTCAGAAGCCTGAATCATAATACGGCGAGCGATAAACTTAGGGTCCTCCCCCGCATCGATCATGCGCGCGAGCCAATAGATTGTGGCATCGGGGTCGCTGCCGCGCATAGACTTAATAAACGCGCTGATGATGTCGTAGTGCATGTCGCCGTTTTTGTCATACGAAAAACCACGGCGCGGATTGGCAATCTTTACGTCATCCACGGTAATGGGATAACGCTCCCCCGCCGCCGGCGCTGGCGTTCCCTCGGTATCGGGACGAGTGACGGCAATCTCGCTCGCAAGCTCGAGCGTCGTGAGTGCCGAGCGAGCGTCACCCGCAGCCAGCGTGCAGATGGTCTTAACCGTATCCTCATCGGCCGAGAACTTGCCGTTCAAACCCTGCGGCGCCTCGAGCGCACGCTCGATAAGCGTGGCGATATCCTCGTCCTTTAAATGTTCAAGTTCCACCACGCGACCGCGCGAGAGCAACGCCGAGTTGACCTCGAAGTACGGATTCTCCGTCGTGGCGCCAATCATAATGACGGTACGGTTCTCAACCGCATGCAGCAGGGCATCCTGCTGCGACTTGGAGAAGCGGTGAATCTCGTCGATGAAAAGAATGGTGCGACGGTCGTACGTATTCAGGCGCGTCTTGGCCTCGTCAATCACGCGGCGCAGGTCCTTCACAGTGCCCGTCACGGCGCTGACCTCGACAAACTCGCTCTTGGTATGGTTGGCGATAATGTGGGCCAGCGTCGTCTTGCCCGTACCGGCCGGCCCATACAGAATCACACTCGACAGCACGTCATGCTCAATCGCGGCACGCAACCACGAGCCCTTACCGACGGCCTTTTGCTGGCCCACGTACTCGTCGAGCGAATTGGGCCGCATGCGCACCGCAAGCGGCGCATTCTGAAAGGAACGCTCACGCGTCGAAGCAGAAAAAAGGTCGTCCATAGCCATCCCGTGCATCAATCAAAAACGTTTTCCATGAACAGTATACCGAATATATACGAACTACCGTTCGTTAATATAGGTACGGTGCGGAAACATCAATCCCGGGAACAGCTTGCTCGTGAGCTCGCAGAAATAACCGTCCGTCATGCTCGCAATGTAATCCACGACCGTCTGGTCCTTATCGTCCTGCCATGCATAGGTGCGATCGTAGTAGGAAAGCTGCTGCTCAATGCGAGAAATGTGGTGCTTAAAGATATACGAGGACTCGTCGCCTTCGTTTATATCCCGCAGGCAACGGTCATAGAGCTTTTCGAAGGCCTCGCGCAGCTCCGCTTCGGAGTCGCCTTCTATGCCGCCCTTGCTATAGATCTTCTCGTAGTTCTCGCGCTTGGCCCGGCGGATCTCCTCAAACAGGTCCTCGCTCATCTCGATGCGCGGCTTGCCATAGCTGTGCTCGACGATATCGATAGAGGCATGCGTAAGGATCCAGCTGTTGTATGCACCGCCCAGGTCATCGTCAAAGGCGTCGGGTGACAGCAGGCCCGCCGCAATGGCGTCTTGGCGATCGCGCCCAACGTAGGCAAGGATATCCGAAATGCGAACCACGCAGCCCTCGAGCGTCATGGGTCGCAGGTGCTCAATTGCGCTATAACCCGTGGCAATGCATTCCTCGACGGTTCGGTCGAACTGGTTAAAGGAACCCATGTCCGAAAGCTCAAAAACACGCTGTTCGTACTCGCCGTTGTGGCACAGTACGCCATCGAGCGTCTGGAGCGACACGTTGCGGCCGTACAGCGCATCGAGCACGCGGACCGACTGCACATTATGGAAAAAATAACGCCCCGTGCGCTCGTGATAGATATCGTTGAGGAAACGCTCACCGGCATGGCCAAAGGGCGTGTGGCCCAAGTCGTGGCCTAAGCCAATCGCCTCGATCAGATCGCAGTTGAGCCCCAGAGCACGCCCGATATCGCGAGCGATGCGCGAGACAAGCTGCACGTGCAGGCCGCGGCGCGACAGATCGTCGTTGCTGCGAAAACTGAAGACCTGCGTTTTGCCTGCATAACGTGTGTATGCTGGCAGATGCAGAATCTTTTCGATATCGCGCATGAAGGCCGGACGCATAAGCGTGCCCTCGTCTGCGGCCCGATCGACACGGCGGATGGCCTGGTCGTCACCGCATCGATAGGGATTAACGACACCCGAGGCGCGGTCGGCGGCAATGCGCTCGACCAGCTCGGGCGACAACGCCGCGGGAATGCGATCCAGGCGCGCCTTGATGGCGGCTGTCTGTTGATTGATTGCCATGGCATGCTCCTTAAAAAGGGCGCGCAAACGGTTACAGCGTACTACCCACGAACTCGATTATGGCAAATATTGGCACTAAAAACGGCAGCAAAGGCAGCGAGCGCGATTTTACGATGAGACAGGCGGCGGCAAGGGTCAGGAGCGCAACTGCAAACGCGACGACGCCGCCCAGGGGATCGAAGGTGCAAAGGGCAAAGAGCGCCTTGGCATCCCCCATGCCAACGCCAGGGGCATGGCGAAGGCGACGCCAGAGTGACTCAGTAAGCACAAGGGCAAGGTAGACGATGACCGCAAGACCGGCGTGGTCAAGCGCCATGTTAACGCCCTTGTCGAGCCAGACGCCTGCAAACGCCGCCACCGCACACGCGCCGGCCAGCTCATTGGGAAACCGCCGTTCGCGGGCGTCAATCGCCGCGCCGGCAAAGATGCAAATCCAAAACGGGATATAGAACATCGAAACCCCTCAACTGAGCGCTCAAACGTAAAACCACCGCAAAGGTTCTATCCCCTTTGTGGTGGTTTTGATGATGGTTATTTGGCGCCCTGCATGACCTCGTCGAGGGTAACGCTTACGGCGTGCTGCGTCGGCACCCAGTCGACCTTCAAGAACAGCGCTGCCACCGTAATGGGGATATAGCTGAACATAAAGATCGGGAAGGTAAACAGGTTGGTTACCAGACGCCACTTTTGCGCGCAGTGAATATGCTTGTATTCAAAGATAGTCGTGAGCAGCGCCAGGATAAAGAAAGTCTGATACATCATAGCGAAGGTCATAATGAGCGAAGCGGCACACGCCTGCATCTCGACTTCGGTAGCCAAGAAACCGTGCGAAAGGCCGCCCACGATGAGGAACGTCGCATTAGCGAGCATCGAGATCAGAGAGAGCAGCATGCCCGGTGCGATCGTCATAAACATGTCGTAGGCGGCAAAGCGATGATAGCGGAAGGTCGATTTGACCAGGTGCTTACCGTACGTAAAGAACACCTGGTAGAAGCCCTTGGTCCAACGCATACGCTGTTTCCAGGATGCCTTAAACGTCACGGGCTGTTCGTCAAAGAACTCCGCCGGCGCATAGCCAATGCGAATGCCGTGAATGGCACAGAACGTGGTGAACTGAATATCCTCGGTCAGCGTGTGGAACTGCCAGCCGTGCATACCCTCGATAACGCTGGCGGAGATGAGGTAGCCCGAACCCGAAACGGCGCAAGACGTCTTACAGATGTTGCGCGCGTTGTTGAGAAAGCGTGCCTCGCGCAGATACCACGTGGCATTAGCTGCCGAGATCCACGAGCTGCCAAAGTTCTTGGAATTGCGATAGCTCGTAACAACATGGAAGCCCTGGTCAAAAGCATCGTTCATCTTGGACACGTAATCGCGGGCGATAACGTTATCGGCATCGAAGATAAAGTAGCCTTCAAACGTATCGGGATACTCGTTAAGGATGCGGTCGAAGCCATAGTCCATGACCCAGCTCTTGCCTTTACGGGCCAAGTCATTGCGCTCATAGACGACGGCGCCCGCCTCGCGCGCGAGCTGCGCCGTGTTGTCGGTGCAGGCATCGGCGACCACGAAGACCTCGATAAGCTCGGACGGATAATCTTGGTCCTTAATGGAGCGCACGAGGTTGGCGATCACGGCCTCCTCGTTATGCGCCGCGATAAAGAAGGCATAACGATGGAGCTTCTTGGCCTTGGGAGGCGCGACCTCACCACGAAGAGCGCCGATGACAAAGAAGACCACCTGGTACAGAAAGCAGACCGTAAGCAGCGTGACGACAATCTGGTTGAAGATCACGATAGGTGTGTTGGTTTGTAAAAAGGCGAGCATGCAGGCTCCCAGGAACGCGTGACGTAAACAACCGTATATCTTACCGCAGGCTTACGGAGTTCAAGAAACCACCTAATACTGGCTAGGCCTCGAGCAGACCGAGCTGAGGGACGATTTCGTTGCCAGCGGCAGTGCGGCCGAGCGAACGCGGGGCCAGATCATCCAGAACCGCCGCAAGATCCCATGGCAGCTCGTCACGGCACTCGATGTGCTCCCCCGTCACGGGATGATCGAACGCCACACGCCAGGAATGCAGGAACTGCCTGGTCAAACCCTGATCGGCACGAGCATCGCACTTGCCATAAAGTGGATCGCCCACGCAGGCGTGGTTGATATGGCGCATGTGAACGCGAATCTGATGCGTGCGGCCGGTAAACAAGTGACACTCGACAAGCGTGTAGCCGTCGTCGAAACGCGTGGAATCAAAGCGCTCAAGGACCTTAAAGGTCGTGATGGCCTGGCGCGCAAAGGGGTCATCGGAAACCGCCATCTTCACGCGGTCACGCGTCGATCGGGCAATACCGGTGTTGATAGTGCCCTCGTCCATGGCGATGTGCCCATGAACGAGCGTAATGTAGCGACGGTCGAGCGTGCGCGTGCGGATGAGATTTTGAAGCGCACGCTGAGTGTCGTCGTCTTTAGCCGCGAGCATAAGGCCCGAGGTATCGCGATCCAGACGATGCACGATGCCGGGGCGGTCCTCGCCCTGCACGGTACCCAGATGGTCGATGCCGCAGTGATAGACCAAGGCATTCGCAAGGGTGCCGCTCTCATGACCATGCGCAGGATGGCACACCAGGCCGCGCTGCTTGGAGAGCACCATGAGATAGTCGTCCTCATAGCGAATGTCGAGCGGGATGGCCTCGGGGATCACGTCGGTCGGGTCATGCGGCTCGGGCAGGTCGACCGAGATGCGGTCACCGGAGTGTACGGCATACTTTTTAGACAGGCAGGTCTCGCCGTTGACGGCAACGGCGCCTCCCTCGATCAGATGCGCGCAGGCAGAGCGCGTGGGACAGCCATCGTTGGCGCCCAGATAGGCGTCGAGACGTTGACCGGCGCAATCGTCGGCAACGAGAATATGGATGTCGGCCATTAGCGCTCATTCCTTTCGCGAATCTTGCGGGCACGCTCCCCACGCTGCTTAGCTTTACGTTTGGCGCGGGCCTCGTCACGGGCGTTGAGCTCGGCGGTCGCATCGACCTCGCGAGCGGCGGGACTCAAGAACATGTATCCGATGAGCGCCAGAACGACACCGGCGGTAATGCCGATATCGGCCACGTTAAAGACGGGGAAATCAATGAAGGTAGTGGCAATAAAATCAGTCACAAAGCCCATGGCCAGGCGATCAATCGCGTTGCCGATGGCGCCGCCCGCAACCATGGCCATACCCACGACCTCTAGGCGAGCGAGCTGAGGAGCACGGAGCAAGTACACGGCAATGGCGGCAATGGCCGCAAGCGCCAGCACGGCAAACGCTATGCCATGGCCCTCGCCCATGCTAAAGGCAGCTCCGATATTGCGGACAAACACAAAATCGATCACGCCGGGGATAACAGTCATATGCAGGGTATCGCCCACGGCACGAACCGCAAGCTTGGTCAGCTGGTCAACAAGCAACACAAAGAGCGTCACCCCACCAGCAACACCCAACCGCCAACGCAAAGGCGGCGTCATATCCGCACCACGACCCAAATCAATCCCCTACCCTCAAAACAATCGAATTCCATTTAACGCAAATAACCATCTTATATTGCCATACGCAGAACGCACGACATATCCACCAATGCGACAAAGGGGCTGTCCCCTTGTCCCTTCACCGGGTAGTCTTTTTGGGACGGGGCTTTTTTAGCTACCCAGTCCAGCGCTTTCGAAGATTAAGTCCTTATTTGAGGTAGGGCAGCTAAAAAAGCCCCGTCCCAAAAAGACTACCGACAGACACTATGACCCAATCCGAGGGCACTAAAAAGATAGGAGCCCCCGCTCGTGACCGCGGGTCGGGGCTGCGACAATGATGTTGAAGTGCCATAGGCGCAGCCGCGCCGCAACGAGGTTGGGAGGCTCCCATGCCAAAGTATTCTACCGCGTTCGGGATGGACGTCCACCTGAGGTCGACCACCGTCTGCGCCCTCGACGCGGACACCGGCGAGGCCGTGACGAGGAGGTTCCCCGGCAACCCCTGGGGCGAGATCGCCGGGTGGATGGATGGGTTCCCCGGGCCGTCTCTCGCGGCCTACGAGAGCGGCTACCTCGGCTTCGCCCCGCAAAGGGAGCTCGCCGGGCTCGGCGTCGAGTGCGTCGTCGCCGCGGTCTCGAAGATCCCCAGGTCGGCCGCC